>CACVAV010000313.1 GCA_902727945.1 uncultured Thiotrichaceae bacterium
TCAGCAGATGCCAGCCATGCATCAGCCGTATCCGGTAGCTTACCCGTAGTGGTCTTGTAACCGTATTTATTAGCCGCAGGCGGATTAACGATACCCGCGATGTGACCAGAACCCCCCAGGATAAAACGCGCTTCAGGCAGTAAACGAGCGCCCATGTACGTTGATTTCCACGGTGCAATATGATCATCTACGGTAGAAATAAAACAGGACGGTGTATCAATTTTGCTGATGTCCAGTGTTTCACCATCGATGGTCAGTGCTTGTGGCTGGCACAGTTTGTTGCCCTGATACAGGTTACGCAGATACCATGAATGCATTTTAGCAGGCAGGCGTGTGGAATCTGAGTTCCAGTACAATAAATCGAACGGACGCGGATCATTACCCAACAGGTAGTTATTCACATAGAACGACCAGATCAGGTCATTGGCACGCAGCAGGTTAAATGCACCGGCCATTTTAGAGCCTTCCAAATAGCCTTTCTCGCTCATCTGATCTTCAAGCGCAGTGATCTGTTCATCATCAATAAACAGTCCCAGCTCGCCCGGTTCAGAGAAGTCGAGCATCGTGGTGAAGAAAGTAGCACTCTTAATGCGTTCATCACCTTTGCTCTTCATCGCAGCCATTGCTGTTGATAATAAGGTGCCACCGATACAATAACTGACGGCATTGATTTCACTTTCGCCGGTATCGTATTCAACCGCGTCAACCGCTGTCATAACACCTTCGGTAATATAATCTTCAAAGCCGGTATCCACATAGGTTTCGTCCGGGTTAACCCATGAAATAACATAAACCGTGTGGCCCTGATCAGTCAGCCATTTCAACCATGAGTTTTTGGGTTGCAGGTCAAGAATATAGAACTTATTAATGCACGGTGGCACCATCAGCAGCGGGCGTTTCAGTACTTTGTCCGTCGTTGGCGTGTATTGAATCAATTGGAACATGCGGTTCTGGAAAACCACCTTGCCGGGTGTTGCGCCTACATTTTTACCCAGCTCAAAGGCTTTGGTATCGGTCATGCGAATGCGCAGTTCACCGTCTCCGGCTTCCAGGTCTTCCAGCATGTTCTTCAGACCGTGAACCAGGTTTGCGCCTTTAGTTTCTTTGATCTTTTCCAATACGGCCGGATTAGTCATGGCGAAGTTAGTCGGTGACATGGAATCCATGGCACGTTCAGTAAAGAACTTAACACGATCAGACGTATGATCGTCCAGTCCTTCTGTGTCGCTGACCAGATTACGTGTCCACTCGGAAGTTAACAGGTAGGATTGTTTGATGACATCAAATACCGGGCTTTCTGCCCATTCATCATGTTTGAAACGACGGTCGCCTTTTTGAGGTTCAATCACCGGCTTTTCAGCTTTCTGCCCTGCGAAACCCATCATGGATTGCTGTGCTAACGCCATCGACTTCTGCCAATAAGCCATATTAGTCTGAATCATTTTCTGGGGATCTTTGCTGGCGGCAGCAAACCAATCTGTATATAACTGGCTAAGATTGAATGGATCAAGTTTCATGTTTTCATAGGATTTTGCAAAATCGCCCATGATTTCTTCAACTTGTTTGAAATTTGCTTCCAGTTCTTTGTTTACTGAGGCAAAGCCTAAAGTATTGATAGTGTCATCTTGTGTCGCATCAGCCATGAATCAAAGCTCCTTTTATAGTTGGAATTGAGGGAGCACGTAGTGATTGATCCCGTACGTGCTCCTTTAGTATTCATTTTAACTGAAAACGATTATACGTTACATTCTTGCTGATACCATCTTTAAAACAGTGCTTTGTTTATAACCATGTGTGCCGCCACACTCGCTGCATAACCCAGCGCAATCACCGGTGTCCACTTCAGGTGGCTGCCAAACGTGTAAATACCATGTGACTGACCCATTAACGCAACGCCCGCAGCGGAGCCGATTGATAACATGCTGCCACCCACACCCGCCGTTAACGTAACCAATAACCATTGTCCGTGTGACATGGTCGGGTCCATGGTCAACACGGCAAACATCACCGGAATATTATCGACCAGTGCGGACAGGACACCCACAGCAATATTGGCATAAGTCGGCCCCCACACGTCATACATAAGCTCAGAGGTCATGCTCAGATAGCCGATAAAGCCAAGCCCGCCTACGCACATCACTACGCCGTAAAAGAATAATAAAGTGTCCCATTCTGAACGGGATACTTTGGTGAATATGTCAAAAGGCACCATCGTACCAATACGCTGGTTACGGTATAGCTCGTCTTCGGTCATCTGGTATTTTTGTATCACTTTGTCCTTGTTAAAGGTGCGTTTCAGGTAGTAGCCATAAAACTGCAGGTAAGCCAGACCGGTGAACATGCCCAGTACCGGCGGCAGGTGAAGGTAGTTATGGAAAATCACCGCTGTCATAATGGTTAGCAGGAATAAGCCGACGATGGGCAGCGCCCCACGTTTCAGCAACACAGTTTCATCAACGGCATCCGGCTGACCTTTGGTAACGGCGAAATGCATGATAGCGGCGGGAATCAGCCAGTTAATCAGGGCCGGAATAAATAAGACAAAGAACTCCCAGAAAGTGACTTTACCTTTTTGCCAAACCATCAGCGTGGTGATGTCACCAAACGGACTGAATGCCCCGCCTGCATTCGCCGCGACCACAATATTCACGCAGCCGATAGCAATAAACTTTTTATTTTCACCGCCAACGGCCATGATTACGGCACACATCAATAGTGCGGTCGTCAGGTTATCGGCAACCGGTGAAATCACAAATGACAATAAGCCGGTCAGCCAGAAAATCTGACGCAGGCTAAAGCCCTGAGCAAGCATCCAGGCGCGTAACGATTTAAAGACAGCCCGTTCTTCCATCGCGTTTACGTAGGTCATCGCGACTAACAGGAATAGGGCGAGTTCGGCGTATTCTAATAGATTATGCCGGGCCTGTTCCGCTGGCAGGTGATTCAGGTCAGTGCCTGCGTACACCATCGCAATGGCGATCCAGATCATACCGGCAGCGAGAAGTACCGGCTTGGATTTGCGCAGTGCGGTTACCTCTTCCAGCGCTACCAGAATATAGGCCGCAATGAATAACATCAGCGCAAACAGACCGACAAAATGTGTGGTCAGATCGAAAGGTGTTCCGCCTGAACCACCAGTGGAGGCAGTGGCGAAACCGGGCAAAAGTAATAGTGGCAGGGTGGCCAAAAGGCGGGTGAGTAACATCATATTTATCCCTTATCAATAAAAACGGAGACGACACGTGCCTCCGTTTTGGTAATTTGCGCGGGATAATAACAATGCGCCTGTTGTGCCGCAATGGAATATAAGCGGTCTATCTTCTTCAGAACAGAAGTATCAAATATAGGCTATTGAGTATTGATGTAGGAAGCGAT
>CACVAV010000314.1 GCA_902727945.1 uncultured Thiotrichaceae bacterium
GGAACCTTACAGCGCCTGGCTGACGTGGTACGCGCTGAACCGGGTCTTGATCTGGTGGGTACGGCGATGAATTACACGGATGCCAGTCAATGGCTGAATGATAATGAGTTGGACGTATTACTGACTGACCTTGGTTTGCCGGATGGTAATGGTAAGCAGCTGATCGAACAGACGGTTGGGCTGCATGAGAATGCTGAGATTATGGTCGTGTCACGTTTTGGCGATGAAAACAGTGTGGTTGAGGCCATCAAGGCGGGCGCAGGTGGTTATCTGTTAAAAGACGAGTCACATGAGCATATTGCCGGGAGTATCCGTCAGCTTTTACAAGGCGGTTCGCCGATTAGCCCGGCCATTGCGCGTTACATTTTAGATTATTTTAAGAATGATGAAATTGCAGAATCTCATGGTGATGATGGTACTGAAATTGATCAGGAGTCTCTATTAACACCTAAAGAGAAGATGGTGCTGCAATACATTTCCCGGGGCTATTCCAATAAGGAAATTGCTAAGTCACTGGAAATTTCGCCGCACACAGTGGCCTCCCATATTAAGCGGATTTACCGCAAGTTAGCGGTGAATTCACGCAATGAAGCAGTGTTTGAAGGCTGGCGCATGGGGCAGTTAACTATTCATAAGGCAGCTCCCACGCAAAGCAAAACAAATAAGGATGCTTTACAGGTGGCACAGGCGTTAATGGCCGGTGGCAAGAATTGCGAGGAAGTGATGGATGTGCTGCATCTGGCTTACCAGTTGGATCAGGAAGGCAGTATGCAGGTGATGCAGCAGGCAGGCAGTAATGTAGCGGAAATTTTTACAGCAGCAAAAGGCTGTTTTGACATGGATGACAAACAAGTGGTCGCAGCTTTGCTGAAGGTTGGTTTCAGTCATGAAGAGGCGCTACAGGCGATGCTGGGTTAACTATGAATGATACTTCGGTGCCGTCGCTAAAACCATTAAAGCCCGCGTTTTTCCAGTCCGATGCCGGGCTGAGCACTCTGGCCCTACTGATGATGGCGGTTGCTTTGTTCGCAGTTTTGAAACTCAGTGAAGTCAGTTTTTCATTGCCGGGTGACAGTGACAGCTTAACTAGTAGTAATAAAGCTTTAATACAGCTAGATACGGGGCAATGTCCGGTGTCAATTGAGGATAAGCGGGAAATTGTGAACACCACGCTGCAGCCTCTGCTTTGGTCATGTATTGAAAAGATCCGTACTACAGCAGGTAACAAAATAGGCTATACAGTACTGCCTCATGAGTGGCGCAGTGATCAGCGGCTGCCTGCGACGAGTTCTTCAATGCGCGTTTTATACAGTATTAATTACCCTATTCCTTTCTGGCCGGAAGGTGGTTGGGGTTTATGGAATATTGCTATCACGGGTGCAGGTCATAATGCGGCGGTTTTTCTGAATGGCAAACTATTAGGTTGGGGTGGTAGTTTTGAGCAACCGGTAGCGCGGAACCATACCCGACCAATGTTGTTTCCTATTCCTGACGGGGCGCTCCAGGAAGGTGACAACCGTTTTGATATCTATGTGGTATCTGATTTGGCACAGGAAGGTTTTTTGGGTGAGGCTTATATTTCACCTTCCGAGTTATTAGGCCCGGCTTATCAGACCTATTATTTCTTCCGCTTTACAGCGGCGCAGATGATCACGTTAAGCATGCTGGTGTTAAGTGGCTTTATGTGCGTGTTATGGTTTTACCGGCGTCAGGATGTTGAATATGGCTTGTTTGCATTGATGGGATTTTTCTGGTCATTGCACACCCTTAACCAGTTTGTGGTCAATATCCCACTGTCGGCGTATTACTGGAATGTACTAATGCTGGCGGGTCTGGCCGGCTTTTTCGTTTGTGGCATTCTGTTTATTCACTGCTTTCTAAAGCAAAAATACCTTATAAACCAACGTATTTTATTGATCAGTATTGCGCTTATGCTGGCCGGGTTATTAGTCGCACCACAGGATTGGCTTTATCTGCAGATGACGTTTATCTGGGGGCCACTGATGGTGCTAGGGGGACTTTATGTATTAGTAGCAACCTTGCTGAAGCTTCGTGAAAATCCCGGCATTGAACTCAGTGCGCTGGCCACCGCTGTAGCCATTATTTTTTTGTTGGTGGTGCATGATCAAATGTTGTTCTGGGGAGGGTTGCCTCTTTATGAGGGACGGCTGCTGCATTTTGGAGCACCCTTTCTATTGCTGGCTTTTACCTGGATTTTACTCCGCCGGTTTGTGGAATCTTTGAACTCTGCTGAACAATATAATACGGAATTACGACTGTTAAATCAGGAGCTTGAATCACGTGTGGAAGAGAAAAGCCGCCGTATTGCACAGAGTTACGAAATGATTCGTCAGCTCGGACAGGAACAAGTGGTGCAACAAGAACGCTCAAGAATTATGCGTGACATGCATGATGGTATCGGTGTCTATCTAACCAGCATTTTGCGCCAGTTAGAACATGAGCCTGTTGATCGCCACCACCTGAAAGACTCAGCACATAACGCCTTGAACGATTTGCGGTTAATGATCGATTCGTTGGGCAGCGCCAGTACTGATTTATCTGCGATGTTGGGGATGTTCCGGACACGTATTACCCGTTTGGTGGAAGCCTGTCAGGTTGAGCTGGAATGGGGTGTGGATGAATTACCACAGGTAGAAGAGTTCGGGCCGGAGCGGGCGCTCAATTTGTTACGTATTTTACAGGAGGCCGTGACCAATGCGCTGAAGCATTCAGAAGCAAGCTGCATATGGTTATTAGCCACTGTAGAAACAATTGAAGAAAACCAGAGTCATATAATAATCAGCGTGAAGGATAATGGTAAAGGGTTCATAGCCCGGGATATTCCGGGAAACGGTTTAAGTAATATGCAACACCGTGCCCGAAAAATTAAAGCTGGTTTTAGCATTGATGCAGGACAGGAAGGAACCTGCGTTACGGTGACATTGCCGGTTATTTTACCGGCCTCATAGGTGCAGCAAAAAAATAATTAGCATGCACCGGTTAAGTTGGACATGGAATTAAGGGTGATAAATAATGTTTTTATTAAAATCTAAAAAAGTAGTGAGTCAGGCAGCCGTTCTTTCGCTGTTACTTTGTTTGTGTAGTGGTGTGGCTTCGGCTGCAGGAATTAATAAGGCCAATGAAAGCCGGAGCAAAGTGTATGTGCACAAGTCCAGTTCGGGTGGTAAGGCCATAGAAACTGTGCGCCTGTCTAAGCCAGAGAGGTTGGCTGCAGGTCGTTGTGCTCTTTTTGCCAGCGCAGAGGTGATAGATAGCAAGCGGCGTTTTGGGGAAGTTAAGATTATTTCTTTGCCAAGAAAGAACTGCAACCCTGATTCTGAGAGTTGCAGCGTGGTTGTGGA
>CACVAV010000315.1 GCA_902727945.1 uncultured Thiotrichaceae bacterium
ATTGTTGAAAATAAAATTATTCAATTAGCCCTGCTGGAATCGATGGTAGCGCAGCCTTGCATTGATTTATTTTGCCCGTCGAAGGTACAAAGCTTTGTACGTGATGGTGCTCAGGTGGTAGTGGCTCTGGATGATGGACGTGAGCTGACAGCGGAGTTATTAGTGGGGGCTGATGGTGCCCGTTCTGCTGTGCGGGAGCTGGCCGGGATTGGTTGGCAGCGGGAGGACTATGCGCAAAAAGGTCTGGTGTGTGTAGTGCGCACGGAATTACCGCATCAGGCAACAGCCTGGCAGCGGTTTATGCCGTCAGGGCCGTTGGCTTTTTTGCCCTTAAGTGATCCTCATTACAGCTCGATTGTCTGGACATTACCGGCAGACCGGGCCGATGTCCGGGTGAAACAGGATGATGCGCAATTTAAAGCCGCTTTGTCGGATGCGTTGGGCAATCGTTTAGGGATGGTTGAGGTGGTTGGCGCACGTGGTGCTTTTCCCTTGGTTGGATCACACGCAGAGCGTTATGTTGAGGAAGGCATTGCTTTGATTGGGGATGCAGCACATACCATTCACCCATTGGCAGGTCAGGGTGTGAATCTGGGCATAAAAGATGCGGCGGAGTTAGCACAGCAATTGATTGCAGCCAAAGGTCATTTGGGAAATAGGAAGACGTTGCGGCGTTACGAGCGGGCGCGGAAGGGTGATAATCACCTGACCCAAAAAACAATGGAAGGTTTTCGCTTGTTGTTTGGTAATAATAGCCAGCCATTACAACTTATCCGTAACTCAGGACTCAGTTTGGCAAACCACTTGCCCTTGGTTAAAAATACCCTGGTACGTCAGGCAATGGGGGTTTAGTTAGTCCGGCAGATTCTGTCAGGCAGTGTACCGGGCTTTCTGTATTGCGCGTGTCAGGGATGTGATGAAAATATCAAATTGCTGTTGGTCTGGCCGGTTGCGCCACAAAAATAAATAATTTTCATGGGTGCTGGCATGGCGGAAAATAGTTAAGCGGGTAGTGTAAAGAAAAAAGCGGTAGCAGAATAACAGTGTAGTCAGCGAAAAAACCGCACTGGGAATGTACAGTACTGGTAAAGAAAAATGTCTGGCCCAATAGAAAAACAGGATGCTTAAGGCGAAGGTCAGCAGGCTGTTCAGTAACCATTTCACTGAAAATGATGATGAAAAAGTTGGGTTCGCCTGCAACGTATTGAGGTGGATGAGGGTCTCGTTCTGTCGTAGCAGTGATTTCTCCCGGATTATCAAAGACACACCCTCTTTAATGGTAAATTCCCGGCTGCCAAAAAGTAGGTGGCGCTGTTTTAATGTTGGCGTAACGAAGCTGAGTGGCATGTTTTACTAAATCTGTTTTGAGTGAACGTGTTCTGAAGTTTAGTTAATTGTGCCGCTTAGCTTTGTAAATTCCGACGATCTGTCTATTTTTCATGCTGAGCTAAAAGCCGACTTGTGTCTGTCGGGTTGCTGCTGTACAAGTCGTGATTATGTTGTTTGTTTAGGTTTAAATTACTATGTCTGTTTCATCATCTGAAAAAATTAAACGTTTTGCTGTGATTGGTCATCCGATTGCACATAGCAAGTCGCCGTCTATTCACAGTACCTTTGCGCAGCTGACCGGTGTGCAATTATCTTATGAGACGCTTGAGGCACCGGTTGATGATTTTAAAGGTACGATTGATCAGTTGCAGAAAGCGGGTTGGGACGGTTGTAATGTTACTGTGCCGTTTAAGGAGCAGGCCTGGCAGATAGCGGATGAACGTAGTTTGTTTGCCGGGCGTGCCGGTGCGGCTAATACCTTGGTGTTTCGTGATGATGGCAGTATTTATGCTGATAATACCGATGGCAGTGGTTTGGTACGTGATTTGCAGCATAATTTGCAGGTTGAACTGAAAAATAAACGTATCTTGTTATTAGGTGCGGGTGGTGCAGTGCGTGGTGTGCTGGAACCTTTGCTGGCTGAGAAACCCGCCGCACTGTTTATTGCTAACAGGACGGCTGCTAAAGCGCTTGCTTTGGCTGAGGATTTTGCGGGTGCTGGTGTTATTAGCGGCGGTGGTTTTGGTGATATTGAGGGTGAGTTTGATCTGATTATTAATGGCACCGCAGCCAGTTTGCAGGGTGAACTCCCGCCGTTGCCGGATGATTGCCTGGCAGAAGGAGGTGCCTGTTATGACATGATGTACGCGACTGCGACTCAGTCCACTGCTTTCATGTTGTGGGGTGAGCAGCACAGTGCCGGGTTGGTAGCTGATGGTATGGGCATGTTAGTAGAGCAGGCTGCCGATGCCTTTAATGTCTGGCATGGCATCAGGCCGGAGACGCTAACAGTGTTAGCAGGCCTCCGTGAGGGAATAGTGAGCTAAAACCTGCTGGCTTTTTGTGTGGGTGTCACAGTGGTGCAGGTATGACAAAAGCTTCCCGGCGTAACATTTCTGTGAGTTTTATCAACGGCAGGCCAATCAGCGCATTCGGATCTTCGCCGTGTAATGCTTTAAACAGGCTGATGCCCAGCCCCTCTGATTTAAAGCTACCCGCACAGTTATAAGGCTTTTCACGGTGCAGGTAATTGTCGATTTCGGCGTGGCTCAGTTCGCGAAACTCAACAGAGAACGGCACCAGTTCCAGCTGGTACTGAGAGGTTTTGGCATTATAAAGGCATAGGCCGGTTAGGAATTCGACCTTTTTACCGGAACATGCAGACAGTTGTTGTACTGCTATTGGATGATCGCCGGGTTTTCCGAGTACCTGATCACCAAGCAGGGCACACTGATCTGAGGCGATAATTAGTGCATCAGGGTGGTCTGCAGCTACTGCCAGCGCTTTGCCGTGCGACAGGCGTAATACCATATCTGCCGCTGATTCATTGTCTAAGCGGGTTTCATCAATATCCGGTGCGGCTGTATCAAAAGGAATTTGTAGCCGTTCCAGTAATTCGCGGCGGTAAACCGATGTCGAGCCAAGTATGAGTGGTTGGTTTGTCATAACATATTCCTGGGCAGGGGCTGGTCAAATGGTCTGCTGACTATACCTGATCGGGTGCCTGAGATTAATACTTAATCTCCAGCCAGATATGCCCGCTATTGCCGGAGTTTTTGATGCTGGTGACTTCAATTTCCCGGTTTACTGCCAGGTAATCAATGTTATTAGCAAGGTTATCACCATTAGCTGTGCGTTTTCCGGGAGGAGCTACACGTACATTTGTCCCCCAAATCAGTTTATAGATATTACCGGCATCCGGTAATTTATCAGCAGGTAACTCCAGTCCGCGTTTTGTCCACTTGCCCTCTTCGTATAAACCCGCATAAATCCAGCCATCTTTCTTGCGCTCTGTTACCTGAGTAT
>CACVAV010000316.1 GCA_902727945.1 uncultured Thiotrichaceae bacterium
TATAGATTCCGGCGCTGCCAGCAGAAAATCACCATCCGGTGCCACATCGCCTTCCAAACCGGATGCAATGTCTTTGTATAACAACAGACGTCCGCCTTCATTGGCTTTTTCCGCTACCAGCAGATCATTACCCCGCATCTGTAAATCGACCGGATTACCCAGATGAGTATTGGGGCCGCGCAGTGTCCGGTTTGGTGTGACCGCACCCTGCAACATCGAGGCAGAATCAAACACATAAATACTGCCATCATCCGCTGAGGCCGGGTCAGCGACATCGGAGACAATCAAACGGTCGGTGCTGGCATCATAAACAATACCGTGCATATTACTGGCTGCCAGTGCATTGGCAGCACTGAAAATACGGCTGGGCTGACTATCGCCCGTCTTAATTCTGACCATGAAATCAGCATAATACGCGACACTGCCATTGGTTAAAGCGATGAATAATTTATCCTTGTCCTCATCATAGCTAACATCCCATGCACCGCTGTCGCCGACGTTAGCGCGGGGAATAACAAACACAGGAACAGCATTACCCGCTGCGGATAAACTCACCAGGCTGACAGCGTTTACGGCTGCGCCACTTTCGGCACTAATGATATAACCGGCTCTTTGGGCGATGGCGCTGCCTTTGGGGCTGTTCAAAGCAGTCGTCAAGCTACGCCACACCGGATAATCAGAACCCTGGTTAGCAACAGGCGAGCAAGCGACACGAACGGTGCCCTGCCCGTCGCCGTTGACCCCGGCCTGATAGATATTATGCCCGGCATCCTTTGCGATACCTTCAGCTAAAGACAGCTTAATTGCCTGCTGTAGATTGCCCGGGCCTGATTCGGTATCAAAGGTATATCTGTTTATATCGCCGAGATTACTACCAAGATCATTTGCAACGAACAGTGTGGTCAGGTCGTTGTTGCTATCATTGTCATCGTCGTCATTACAACCAGCAACGAACAGCACAGATGTACTAACGAATAACGGTAATAACCAACTTTTGTGTTTGAAAACCATTTGATTCCTCCAATTGCCAAAATCTGAATCTCTGAAAACGAGATTCCCTGACTCTGCTTACGCAAGCTGAAAGAAAAGTAGATTCCTTATTTTTACAATTATTTTGAGAAATTTTGAAAAGTGCTTATACCCGCAAATCCGGGAGCAACATCAGCCCGTACAGCTCCCATCACAAAGCAGCTATCAACAAACCCAACCAAACAACACTGTGTATCCAGCTGGCTACACGATAACGCAGAGCTAATACTTCCGGTAGAATATTAGTAATCATAAATAAACGCCCGCCCACTGAGCTATCAATAATATGTGTTCCGGGCTGACTACGTTGTTCCTGAATATCTTCCGCTGCCAGGCGTTGCGCAGATTGCACAACCTGATCCCACTCTTCTGCCTCCAGTCGGCCATTGTTATTGGCATCAAAATGCTCAATCAGCGTCGCCGGACGACTCTTCCAGTCGCTGAGCAGCTCACTCACCCGCTCCCGATAGCAAAGTTTTTTATTGGCACCACCCGAAGTACGCATATCCCCCAACACAAACAACGTCTGCCCCGGATAAATAGCATGCAACCAGTACAAATGGGTATCAGCCGGTTGCGTGACTATCTCCGCCTGCTGTGGGAATAACAAACAACGCCCGGCCTCATCGGCCAGATAAAAAGGCTCACTTTCAATATGCCCTGGTAACCAAACTGTCACCGGCAGAAAGGCCAGGCCACGATAAGCCTCACCATCAGGCAGCCATGCCTGACCTTCCAACCGGGAATATCCCTGAGCACCACTGCTAATCCGCGAGATAGCCGTATCAGTGACCAAACGATAACGACGGTACAAACCCAGCGCAAAATAAAGATTAAACAACGCGGGTAACCACAACCACGCCACACTCAAATGCCCCACGACGCCGTAGCACAGCAATAACCAAATCACGGCAAACGTCGGTCGTGCCACAAAATTCATTAGCCCGCCACGGCGCAATAGCGCTCTGAACTGATGATGTACTATTTGCGTAACGGTGGCTGAGGACTGTAGGTGTTCCAGTTTCACTTAGCGGTCTGAAAGTGACTGGTGATATCAACATCCTGCTTTTCAAGCGGTGAGAAAGTCATTAAGCGGAAGTGTTTAAAGCTAAAGGCTTTCGCAATCACCAGATCAGGAAACTGCTCAATACGTGTATTGTTGATAGTAGCGGAATCATTATAAAACTCCCGGCGATCAGCAATGCTGTCTTCCAACATGGTGACACGGGATTGTAACTGCAGGAATGCATCACTGGCTTTCAGTTCAGGATAATCCTCAACCACCGCAAACAGATTACCCAGACCGATACGTAGCTGATCTTCAGCCGCCCCCAACGCGCCCATATCACCACTGCTCATAGCGGACTGCACTTTGCCACGTGCCTCGACAATCCGCTGCAAGGTTTCCTGTTCATACTGCATGTGCTCTTTGCACACAGCAATCAACTTGGGTAACTCATCGTTGCGCTGCTTCAACAGCACATCAATATTACTCCAGGCTTTTTCCGAGTTATTCTTCAGCATCACCAACTGATTAAACAGTGTGATCCCCCATAAAACCAAGCCCCCTAACAGGGCGAGAAACACAATCATTCCGGTCGTCATAAGGCATTTTTTATTAGTAGTAAGACGGACTATCAGTGTACCAAATGCTGCTTAAAAAACTTATCCGGATTGACTATCGGTAATCGTTCCGGGCGCACCCCTTTAATCCTTTTTCACCGCCACTTTCTTGCGTCTACGCAGGTAAAATAAATACAGGAACGTTGCTATCGGCACCACAAAGAAAGGCATAGAATCACGGTTGTTATAAATCAGCACATACAACTGATCGATCAGGTCATTATCAGCCCCACCGGGAAGCTGTTCGGGGGTATCAACCTTATTGTTAATATCCATCTTTTTGTAGTGGGTAACAAAAGGATTATGGTTACCCTGAATTTGGGTCAATAAGCGATTACGCTTATCCTCCCACTCATCCACAGGATCAATATTATTCCAACCACGTAACAAACTATCCTGCGCTGCACTCAACTGAAAACCGTACCTTTCCTTCATGTAAAAATACGTTCGGGCAATATCGCCAAACACATTTTCCGGTGGCTCTGCACGACGCTCTTTAAAATCGATTTCCATATTAATGTCTTTACCGTAAAGACGCGGCTCACCTGCGACAATCTGAAAACGGTAATTACTACGGTCACCATTGATCTCACCAATCGCAGGCACCAGATTATGCAAATCGGCCTCCATCTGGCGGAAATCACGGTTAGTACTCCGGCAATGCGCACGCCC
>CACVAV010000317.1 GCA_902727945.1 uncultured Thiotrichaceae bacterium
GGTTGTTTTATATCCCCTTTTATAATGGTAGTAACTAATGAGTGAAGTCAGCGAAGCGCAACCTTACGATGTCGTTGTTTCTATTGTTTCAGAATATATCGATAGTGAGTCTGATCCTGATCAGAAACGCTATGTGTTTACTTATACGGTGACCATCATCAATCAGGGCAGTATGCCTGCGCGATTGTTGACCCGTCATTGGCTGATCACTGATTCAAATGGTATGACGCAGGAAGTACGTGGTGATGGTGTGGTGGGTGAGCAGCCTTATTTGTCGCCAGGCGAAGGTTTTCGTTATACCAGTGGTACTGTATTGGATACACCGATTGGCTCGATGCAGGGTAGTTATCTGATGCGGGCAGATGATGATACTGAGTTTGATGCGGTGATTGAGCCGTTTAGCCTGGCTGACCCACGGGTTTTGCATTGATGTGGAAGTCTGCGACTCCTAAAGTAATAAAACAGAACCCGTACTCATAAGAGCGGCGGGTTCTGCGCTTGTGGCATCACAATCCGTGTGAATGCTTACAAACCCTGGTTGCCGATGCAACACATGGCTTGATGGATTCATTCTGAATAATCCACGGTAAAATGACAGCTCTAATCCGGATGGGCGGGTTGCAAATCTTTACAGAGTCGCTGCCCGTTAATAATTTGACCGCGTTGTTGTGCTTAGTGTTGTACGATTAATTAGTTTCTTCCTGATAAACTTCCAGTTGTGCATTCTCTATCAGATAACCTGCCTGTGCCAGATCAGTATTGCTGAACTCTACCTTCATTAAACCTGTCACCCAAACCGGCTCATAAATTCCTTCCATGGGAATGCTTTTGCCAGTCTGTGGTTGCACCAGCACGGTTTGATTTACGGGTGGTGGTGGTGAGTGGATGCAGCTCCCAAAATAGGGGACTAACAGGAATTCACCCACCATGCCTTCATTTTCATCCAGGGGTGTGACAAAACCGGGGATCTTTACTTGTTTACCGGCCAAGGCATCATTAGGTGGTGCACTGTTGAATTCAGCCATGATTTTATCAAATAAGGCTTTTTCTCCCGGTGCGCCCTCGGGCATGTTATCAATTTGTGCCTGATACTTCGCCATGATGACATTGGGCTGAAAATCCTTTGGGATCAGATCTTCCCACATGACTGTTGTAACATCGCCCGGTTCGACAGCGGGTGCATTATCTGCCGGTTTAACCACATTAATCATCGCCGTAACCGCTGTGCCTATTTCCGGTGCGTCTTCGGGTAATTCGGGCAGGGTAGGGGGCTGGCTGAGCTGCTTGTTAATATTTGCTTTTGCGGCTGATATAGCTTCTTTGGGGGGCGTATCATCAGCAGCTGGCTCAACCGCCTTGTCTGCACAGGCTGACAGGCCACAAAAGATCAGTGCTATTAAAAAGAATGTATTTTTCATCGGTTAAATCCTGACAGTTAATCCGTCCTGAAGTGAGCGCCGGGAGGCAATCCAGCCCGGCAATGTACTGAAAACCAATGCTAAACCAACCACCAGCAATAGCAATAACCAGTCGCTTAATTGTGGCCACCAGGTGCGCAAATATAGGCCATATTCAGCAATTACCCAAGGCTGAGCGAGCAATACCGCCGCTGCAACGAATACCATGCCGAGTAAACTGCCTAATACGGCAATGATCAATGCTTCAAATATAAATAGTACAAAAACATGCTGCGGGTGAGCGCCCACCGCCCGTAGAATCGCCATTTCCCGCCGCCGCTCGTTGAGTGTCGAGAGCAGGGTGGTTAACATACCCAATAGTCCGGCAATCAGTACAAAAACAGTGATGACACGTAATACCGTTTCAAATTGTCCGATAGACCGCCATAACTCAGCCAGTGCAACACCCGGTAGTGTTGCCAGCAGCGGTTCACGGCGATATTCATTGATTTCACGTTGCAGGCGGAATGCTGCGGTACGGGTTTTCAGACCAACCAGAAAGGCGGTGATGACCTCAGGCTGTAAATCCATTTTCGCCGCCCGCTCTGCTGCAATTTCAAAGCCGGGTACGGGCGCGCCACCTTGCCAATCGACATGAATGGCTTCAATACCTTCCAGTGTTACATGCACTGTGCGGTCGACCGGTGTGCCGGTGGGTTTGAGAATACCGGTGATAGTGAAAGGTTTGTTTTTGTGTTCACTAAAGCTGGTGGAGCCTGCGCCATGCGCTAAGATAATCTTATCACCGACCTGATAATTCAGCGTACGGGCGACTTCAGCACCGAGCACGGCATCATAAACACCGGCGAAAGGCTGCCCTGAGTTAAAGCTTAGCTGGCGTTTATCGGCATAGCGGTAATGGTTGAAGTAATCCGTATTGGTACCGAGTACCCGATAGCCCTTATGTGAGTCGCCAAGAGACATTGGCACTGTCCAGTCCACCCACTTGTGATCGGCGAAATGCTGGTAACTTTCCCAGCTAATATTGTTGGTGGCATTACCAATGCGGAACACGCTATAAAGTAGTAATTGCACCGGGCCACTGCGCGCACCGACTACCAGATCTGTGCCGGACAGGGTGCTCATGAAGCTTTGTTTAGCTTCCTTGCGGATATATTCCACGCCCAACAATAAGGCCACGCTGATTGCAATGGATAGCAAGGTTAATAACAGGCTGGTGCGGCGATTCCATAAGCTACGCCAGGTGAGTTTGAGCAGAATCATATCCGGTTAACCTCGGCCAGCTCGATAATACGCGGGAAGTGAGTAGCAATGTGTGGGTCGTGGCTGACGAATAAAATGGTGCTGCCCTGTGCTTCGGCTTCGCTGAAGAGTAGTTTGAGGAAGTCATTGCGGGTATCGGTATCCAGCGCGGAGGTGGGTTCATCGGCAATAATGATTTCCGGTTTGCCGATCAGGGCGCGTGCTACGGCTACCCGTTGTTGCTGGCCGACACTGAGTTCGGTAACGGGGCGCTGTAGCAGTTTTTTATCCAGCTTCAGGTGCTCCAGTAGCTGTTCAGCATTTTCCTGCATAGCTCCGGCCTGTTGTCTACGTCGGTCGGAAAAGTGACAGGGCAGCAACACGTTTTCCAGCATGGATAAATAAGGCAACAGATTGAACTGCTGGAAAATAACACCCATGTGATCCGCCCGGAAGCGGTCACGTTGTTTGGCGCGCATGGTGCAAATATCCTGTTCCAGCAGTCGTATTTCACCCTGCTCCGGCAGCAATATACCGGCCAGCATATTGAGCAGGGTGGTTTTGCCACTACCACTGGAGCCGCGCAAAAAGGCATGTTCCCCCTGCTGAACAATCAACTCAGGAATGTTCAGCGTGTC
>CACVAV010000318.1:0-6386 GCA_902727945.1 uncultured Thiotrichaceae bacterium
ATTTCTCAATCCGGAGAAACGGCTGATACCTTGGCTGCACTGGATAAAGTGAAACAGAGTAATGGTTGTCTGGCTTCATTGACCATTTGTAACGTGGCTGAAAGTTCGTTGGTACGTGAGTCTGATTTATCGCTGATGACCATCGCCGGGCCGGAAATCGGTGTGGCTTCGACAAAGGCATTCACGACTCAGCTGGTCGCTATGCAGTTGTTAGCGGGTTTGTTAGTGCAGATCAATAGCGGTGATAAATCAGTGGTGGCGCAACTGGCTGGTGATCTGCTGAAACTACCTGAATACATTGAAAAAGTGTTGGCATTAGATTCGGCCATTGAGACATTGGCTGAACGTTTTCTGGAAAAGCATCATGCCTTGTATTTAGGGCGTGGTGAGCAATTTCCGGTGGCACTGGAAGGTGCATTGAAGCTGAAGGAAATTTCCTACATTCACGCTGAAGCCTATCCGGCGGGCGAACTTAAGCATGGCCCGCTGGCTTTAGTTGATAGCGAGATGCCGATTATTGCAGTTGCACCCAATACCAATCTGCTGGAAAAGTTGAAGTCCAACCTGGAAGTGGTGCGGGCGCGTGGTGGTGAGCTTTATGTGTTTGCTGACAAGAATGCCGGGTTCCAGTCTGAAGAAAACATGCATATTATTGAACTGCCGCCGGTTCCGGAATTATTGGCTCCGATCGTGTACAGCGTGCCTTTGCAGTTGCTGGCTTATCACGTTGCGGTATTAAAGGGCACGGATGTGGATAAGCCACGGAATCTGGCTAAGTCGGTGACGGTTGAGTAGGGCGTAATGAATCGGGATAAGATACACGAGCGGAGGGTGATAAAAAACGGGTAACCCGTAGATTACCCGTTCATCCTCTCAGGACACCGACACGCTCTGTGTTAACAGCAGCGAGTCACCTGATTTTGGGATTACTGCTGAGTCTGTGTGTAACCATAAGTATTGCCGTAGCCATTACCATAACCGTCACCTTTAGCAGTGGTGTACCAGTTACCGTTGGTGCTACCTTTCATGGCACTATCAGCATTCATATCTGTTTTGCCTTTGCCTTTGAATACGATCTGGAATTCAACTTCGCCGTCAGCGTTGCCGTTACCACGACCCCAGCCATTTGCATCAGCAGTACCGGTGCTATAAGCCTGACCCTGAGCAGTGGTGTAAGTTTGTGCATTCGCAGCACCGTTAGCAGCGGCCTGGCCGTTATCCATTGGCATGAATTCAGCGGAAGCAGTAGTAGAAATGGCGATCAGCGTAGCGAAAGCAATAGTGTGTAATTTCATGATGAATCTCCTGGCGAATGAGTGTGTTAGCATCAAGTGCTGTTTCTTTAATATGGGAATATAATAATATTAGAGTTTTCTAATGTAAAGAGTTTTTTTCAACTCCAGGTGATTTTTTGAGTCAGGCGGATCTTGATAGCCGGGCTTGAATTTTCAGTTCGGGCGTTGATCTCTGTTATGATTCAGTATTGTTAATTAATGAACTCAAAAAAATATATGGTAAGCGTATCCCCGCGTCTTGAAAAATGGCTGACAGAGATGAATGCTCTGATTGACAAGGCTGCTCAGCATGGTTTTAAACAAACACCGGTCAACACCCGTGAGGGGTTGGACAACCTGACCCGTGGTTTGACTAATTCACGTATTCCTATGCACTGGGTGCATGATGACATTATTACTCCACCGAATGCTTTTCCTGTGCCGGTGCGTATTTACCATCCTGATGAGCACAAAGCATTGCCGGTGCTAATTTATTATCATGGGGGCGGTCACATGGCGGGCAGTGTGTCCTTGTATGATCCGATTTGTCGTAAGCTGGCGGCCAATACGCAGCATATTGTGGTGTCGGTGGAATATCGTCTGGCCCCGGAGTGTCCGTATCCGGCGGGCTTAACGGATGCGTACAATGCAGCGCGTTTTGTCTGGCAGGTTTTGGATCAGCGCCAAGTGAAATATCAGCATTGTCTGCGGATAGGTGGTGATAGCGGGGGCGGGGCGCTGAGTGCAACGGTAGCGCATCGTGCTCAGTACGATAAGGCCGTGGATATTGATGCTCAGCTGCTGATTTACCCGTCACTGGATTACACCTTGTCGCAACCGTCAATTGATGAGAACGATGAAGGCTTTTTATTGCATACTAAAAAAATTCACTGGTATTTTGATCATTATTTTCAGCATGCCGAAGATCGCAAGCAAGTATCGCCGTTGTTCATGGAGGTCACGTCAGCTTATCCGCGCACAATGGTGGTCACGGCAGAATTTGATCCGTTGCGGGATGAAGGGCAGCTATATGTTAAACAGTTGCAGGAAGCCGGTATTGAAGCGGAGCTGCTACATTTTGATGACATGATTCATGCGTTTATGAATATGGAAAAGTTGGTGCCGGATGAAACTATGCGGGTTTATAGTGAAGCGGGGCGGTTTTTGAATCTAACGCCGTAACTCGGCCATCCCGGCTTCCAGGCCATCCACGGTGAGCGGGTACATGCGTTCACCGATTAGCTGCCGGGTCATTTGGTTGCTCTGTGAATAACCCCAGTGTTTTTCCTGTTCCGGATTCAGCCAGATGAGTTTAGGGAAGCGTTCAATGACACGCTGCATCCACACTGCCCCAGACTCCTGATTGTAATACTCAATACTACCGCCGACATGGCTGATTTCCCAGGGCGCCATCGCTGCATCACCGACAAAAATTACTTTGTAATCGTTACCATAGGTATTGATAATATCCTGAGTCATGTGGCGCTCATTGCCACGGCGTTGATTATTTTTCCATAGGAAGTCATAGATGAAGTTATGGAAATAGAAATATTCCAGGTGCTTGAATTCAGTGGTGGCCGCAGAAAATAATTCTTCACAGGTACGGATGTGATCATCCATTGAACCACCAATATCGAAAAACAATAAGACCTTCACGGCATTGTGCTTTTCCGGCACCATTTTCAGGTCGAGATAACCGGCATTGCGTGCGGTGGAGCGAATGGTGTCATTGAGGTCGAGCTGGTCGGCTGCGCCGGTGCGGGCAAAGACCCTGAGTTTGCGCAATGCTACTTTAAGGTTGCGGGTGCCTAATTCCAGAGTCGGATCAAGGTCTCTGAACTGACGTTTCTCCCAGACTTTTGAGGCGGAACGACTGCGGCTTTCACCGCCAACGCGCACACCATTCAGATGTGTGCCGGAGTTACCGAAGGGGGAAGTGCCACCGGTGCCTATCCATTTATTGCCGCCCTGATGGCGTTTTTGCTGTTCCTCAAAACGTTTTTTCAGTGCTTCCATCAGCTCTTCGGGGTTATCAAATCCCTGTGCTTTGAGTTTGGCTACTTGTTCCGGCGATAGCTGGCCGTTGTTAATCCAGTCGTCCGGAATCAGCATATCCAGTGCGCCGTCAAAATCTTCTATGCCCTGCATGAAATGGCCAAACGCCAGATCAAAACGGTCGAAATGCTTTTCATCCTTGATCAGGCTGGTGCGGGCCAGTGCATAAAATTCATCAGGATTAGCAAAGCCCATACCGCGTTCCAGCATATCGAGCAGATCCAGAAATTCGCGGATGGAAACCGGTAATTCGTGGTTCTTCAGGGTGTAGAAGAAATTAATCAGCATGGCTGTTTCTTATCGTGTGGTACGACGGTGCATAAACGCCAGCTTTTCTAGCAGGCTGACATCCTGCTCATTTTTAATTAATGCGCCGTGTAGCGGTGGAATGGCCTTGCGTGGGTCAGCCTCCTGTAATACCTGTTCCGGTAAGTCGTCGGATAAGAGTAGTTTCAGCCAGTCGATTAGCTCAGAAGTGGAGGGTGGCTTCTTTAGTCCGGGCACTTCGCGTAACTGGAAGAACGTTTCTAAAGCCTGAGTCACCAGTTGTTGTTTGATGTCGGGATAATGTGCTGCAACAATACGCCCCATCGTTTCCTTGTCAGGGAAGTTGATGAAATGGAAGAAACAGCGGCGCAGGAAGGCATCCGGTAATTCTTTCTCGTTATTACTGGTGATAATAATAATCGGGCGGTTTTTAGCCTTAATGGTTTCGCCGGTTTCATAAACATGGAATTCCATGCGATCCAGTTCCAGCAGCAGGTCATTCGGAAATTCGATGTCGGCTTTATCAATCTCATCAATCAGCAGCACCACCTGTTGCTCACTGGTAAAGGCTTCCCATAATTTACCTTTTTTAATGTAGTTGGCAATGTCATGTACCTTCTCATCACCCAGTTGGGAGTCACGCAGGCGCGATACGGCATCATATTCGTATAAGCCCTGTTGTGCTTTGGTGGTGGATTTAATGTGCCATTGGATCAGTGGCATGCCTAATGAGGCAGCGACTTCTTCCGCTAGCAGGGTTTTGCCGGTGCCGGGTTCGCCTTTAATGAGCAGTGGACGCCCCAGGGTGATTGAAGCGTTAACCGCTAATTGCAGGTCAGGGGTGGCGATGTATTTGTCGGAACCGGTAAAGCTCATAAGTATCCATTTGTGTCAGCAGTTTGTGTGCCGCCAGTCTATGCGATACGCTTGTATTGTGGAAGGTTGCGTGAAGATTTATCCATCGAATCGAAGTGACCAGCTTATAAATTATCACCACCGGCATCAGGAAAAAACTGATCACCTGCTTCAATGAAAAAATCAAATAGTGCCTGTGCAGTGGGCGTTAAAGGAATGCCACGTTGTTTGACCACCAGCCATTTACGGATAATAGGCAGGCCTCCAATATCAAAAGCTTTGAGTCTGCCTTCTTTTAATTCGGCAGCGACTGTGTGAGCAGAAATCAAAGCAATGCCCAGGCCGGAAATCACCGCCTGTTTAACAGATTCATTATTACCTACTTCCATGCCCAATTTTGGAACGACGCCTGCCTCTTCAAATAATCTCAGCATAACCAGGCGGGTACCGGAACCTGCTTCCCGGACTAAAAATGATTCATCGCTCAAGTCTTTAAATTTCAGGTTTTTCCGGTTGATAAGAGGATGGTTTGGCGCGCCAACGACTATATGCGGGTGATCACCTATCTCTACGCTCTCCATCGCCTCTTCCTGTGGCGGGCGTCCGACGACCAGAAAATCGTATTCGTAATTGCGGAATGCCTGGAAAATAGTTTCGCGGTTGCCAATACAAATACGTACTTCGGCGTGAGGGTGTGATTTTTTAAATTCTGCGATAAGTTGGGGAGCGAAATAACTGGCAGAGTTAAAAATGCCAATGGAAACTTTACCGCAGTCAATATCATTCAGTTTGGCCAGCGCCACCTGACAATGGCTTAATTGATTTTCTATGTAGGAAGCAGCTAATAATATTTCTTGTCCAAAGGCAGTAGTTTCCAGGCCATTCGCCTTTTTCACTGCCAGAGGGGCACCTACATTCTCTTCCAGCAGGCTTAGTTGTTGAGAAATAGCAGGCGGGGAAATATTTAAGCGGCTGGCAGCACCCTTTGCGGAGCCTTCCTGTATATAGGCGGTGAATGAACGCAATTGTTTGAGCGTGATGCGATCAACTCTGGAAATCGTACTTTTACTTATCAATTCATACCCGGCTTAGAAGGTGTCACTCAAGCGGTCAGTGAAGCAAACAACCCATGATGTCTTTAAACAGTGAAATCCTTTCATGTGTTACCCAAAAAATGTTTGTACTGCGGCATTCAGCGTGTCACGCATGTCCGGATCATCGGTCAGCGGCGTAACCATTGTCATAGAACAGGCGGCAGCGGGTGAAACACCTTTGTTAATTAACTGCCCCGCATAGACCAGCAGGCGTGTAGAAATACCTTCATCCAGGCCGTGGCCCTTAAGATTACGGGCGCGGTGGGCAATCTGCACCAGCTTGCCTGCTGTCTCTGCATCGACTCCGGACTCTTTGGTGACAATGGCAATTTCTGTTTGCTCGCCGGGATAATCAAAATCCATCGCTCCAAAACGCTGTTTGGTTGATTGTTTGAGGTCTTTCATCAGACTTTGGTAGCCGGGGTTGTAGGAAATAACCATCTGAAAGTCGGGGTGCGCTTCAACCAACTCACCTTTTTTGTCCAGTGGTAGCGTGCGCCGGTGATCGGTTAACGGGTGAATAACGACGGTGGTGTCCTGGCGTGCTTCCACTACTTCGTCTAAATAACAGATTGCACCAATCCGCGCCGCCGTCGTCAACGGGCCGTCCTGCCATTTGGTGCCGTCTTTATCCAGCAGAAAACGACCAACTAAATCAGATGCGGTCATATCTTCATTACAGGCGACGGTAATCAGGGGGCGTTTAAGTTTCCACGCTATGTACTCAACAAAACGCGACTTGCCGCAACCCGTCGGGCCTTTTAGCATCATCGGCATGCGTGCACTATAAGCAGCCTCATAGCGTGCTACTTCATCGCCAACCGATTCGTAATAAGGCTCG
>CACVAV010000318.1:6486-16631 GCA_902727945.1 uncultured Thiotrichaceae bacterium
TACATAACTTTTATACCGTTTCACGGTAGTTTTCTATTTCACCAAGCATAGCATCTACATCTGTTTCACCAAACACCAGTAATTTCCACAGGTATCAATAGTTGCTGTAAAGTTAAGCTGCTTAAGCCGCAGCGGCTGCATCTACATCAATTATTCTGGGATCAAGCGTGCCGCTGAGATAACGTGCCGCCATCGTTGAGGTTGGTATGACCTGAATTTTTGCTGCCTGTCCCGCACAGCCAAAGCGCTCAAACCTGTCCAGACAAAGCTTTTGCATTTCATCCAAAGCAGGCTGTAAAAATTTACGCGGATCGAACTGTTGTTTATTCGACGTTGCCACACCACGCATGGCGGCTGTCATTGCTAAACGGCAATCGGTATCAATATTGACTTTGCGTACGCCATGTTTAATACCCCGCTGAATTTCTTCGACCGGCACACCGAAAGTCTGTGGCATTTCACCGCCATTGGCATTAAATATATCCTGCAATTCCTGCGGCACACTTGAGGAACCGTGCATAACCAGATGTACGCCCGGTAAACGCTCATGAATCGCCTGCACTACGTCCATCGCCAGAATATCGCCATCTGGTTTGCGGCTGAATTTATAAGCGCCGTGTGAGGTGCCCATCGCAATGGCCAGCGCATCGACTTTTGTCCGGGCAACAAAATCAGCGGCCTGCACAGGGTCTGTTAATAACTGATCCATCTGCAATTTGCCTTCAAAGCCATGACCATCTTCCTTTTCACCTTCACCGGTTTCCAGTGAACCAAGACAACCCAGTTCGCCTTCAACCGATACACCCACGCGGTGAGCCATGTCAGTAACACGCTGCGTAATATCACAGTTGTATTCATAGCTGGCGGGTGTGGTTGCATCCGCTTCTAAAGAGCCATCCATCATTACGGAGGTAAAGCCATTCTGAATCGCAGAGAAACAGGTGGTTTCATCGTTGCCATGATCCTGATGCAGGCATACCGGAATATTCGGATACATTTCCTCAACGGCTTCGACCATTTTGCGGATCATCACATCCCCGGCATAACCGCGTGCGCCACGACTGGCTTGCAGGATAACCGGCGAGTCACAGCTTTTAGCTGCCTCCATAATCGCAATGACCTGTTCCATATTGTTAATATTGAATGCCGGAACGGCATATTCGTACTCTGCTGCATGATCCAGCAATTGGCGTAAAGTAATACGTGCCACTAGATTTCCTCCAAGAATTAAACCAGTTGCGAAATTGCCGTTTCGACAACATTCGCGGTGGTTATACCAAAATTTTCATAAAGTGCTTCAGCAGGTGCTGAACCGCCAAACCCCTGCATACCGATAAATTGTCCCTGATGACCTAGCCAACGATCCCAGCCAAAGCGGGTCGCTGCTTCTACTCCGATCCGGGGTGCATCTCCCAATACCTTTTGTTGGTATGCAGCAGGCTGTTGCTCAAAAAGTTCCCAGCATGGCATCGAAACAACGGCCGCTTTGAAGCCTTTTTCGCTCAATAAGTTAGCCGCATCGACAGCCATCGCCAATTCAGAACCCGTCGCAATAAGGGTGATTTGACGTTGACCCTCACAGTCCTGCAGTACGTAAGCACCTTTAGCTACCTGATTTTCAGACTGGTGTTCGTTGCGTAAATTACGCATACCCTGGCGGGATAAACACATAATAGAAGGTGTATTTTTCTGTGATAAGGCGCTTTGCCAGGCTTCTGCTGTTTCAACGGCGTCACCGGGGCGGTAGACCAATAAATTAGGCATGGCCCGTAATGAAGCCAGGTGTTCGATGGGTTGGTGAGTCGGGCCATCTTCACCCAAGCCGATCGAGTCATGACTCATGACATGAATCACCCTTTGACCCATCAAGGCACCCAAGCGTATGGCCCCCCGGCTGTAATCGGCAAA
Organism: uncultured Thiotrichaceae bacterium; assembly: GCA_902727945.1. Lineage (GTDB taxonomy): Bacteria > Pseudomonadota > Gammaproteobacteria > Thiotrichales > Thiotrichaceae > Thiolinea. The sequence continues at coordinate 8,395 of CACVAV010000318.1, forward strand.
GGCCAGAAAAGTACCGCTAAAAGGAATAAAACCACGGTGTAAAGCAATGCCATTCATTGCCGCTGCCATTCCGTGTTCACGGATACCGTAATGAATGTAATTGCCGCCAAAGTCGCTGGCGTTCACAGGTCGGTAAGTACTGGTTTTGGTGCCGTTGGAGCCGCTCAGGTCAGCCGAGCCACTGATTAATTCCGGGCTGGCTTGTATCAGGGCATCAAGTACTTTCTGCGAAGACTGGCGGGTAGCAAGTTTGGGTTGATCATTGCTGAAGCCTGTTTTTAACTGTTCGATGACCGGAGCTAACTGTGCATCGAGATCACCCGCTAAAGAAGACTGAAATGCTGCCTGAGTGGTTTGATCTGTTGTTGATAAACGTTGTTGCCAGGGTGCATGTGCCGCTGAGCGTTCTGTTGCGGCGCTGCGCCAGTGTTGTAGAATTTCAGCCGGTATTTCAAAAGCAGCATGAGGCCAGTCCAGCGCTTCGCGGGTTGCCTGAGTTTCCTCAGCGCCAAGTGGTGCACCATGAGTCGCGGAAGTGCCTTGTTTGTTGGGAGCGCCGAAGCCGATGGTGGTTTTACAGGCAATTAAACTGGGTTTGTCTGACATTTTGGCTGTCAATAATACAGCCGCAATTTCTCCGGCATTATGACCGTCGATGCTGACGACACTCCATCCGGATGCGGCAAAACGCGCCAGTTGATCTGTTGAAGTGGACAGATCGGTCGAACCGTCGATAGAAATGCCATTGTCATCCCAGAGCACGATGAGTTTAGACAGTTTTAAATGCCCGGCTAAATCAATCGCTTCCTGGCTGATGCCTTCCATGAGGCAGCCATCACCCGCAATGACATAAGTATAGTGGTCAACCAGATCATCACCAAAGCGCTGGTTGTGCATGCGCTCAGCCAGTGCCATGCCGACTGAGGTAGCGATACCTTGTCCCAAAGGGCCGGTAGTCATTTCAATACCGGAGGCGTGGCCAAACTCAGGGTGGCCCGCTGTTTTTGCGCCGAACTGACGGAAGTTTTTGATCTCATCCAATGTCATGTCCGGATAGCCGGTCAGATACAGCAGGCTGTAAATTAACATTGAGCCATGACCCGCAGACAGGATAAAACGATCACGATCCGCCCAGTCGGGCGCTGCGGTGTCATAATTCAGAAACTGTGTGAATAAGACGGTGGCCACATCGGCCATACCCATTGGCATGCCCGGATGACCTGATTGTGATTGCTCAATCGCATCAACGGACAGGAAGCGAATGGCATTGGCCATCTGATTGTGTGTATCAGAATTAGTACTCATGGTCACCCCCTACAGTGCTTTGCGTTTGCGTTCCATCAAACGCAATATCATGGGTGTCAGAATCAGTTGCATGGCCAGATCCATCTTGCCACCGGGGATAACAATCGAGTTTGGCCGGGACATAAAACTGTTTCTTAACATCGATTGCAGGTAGGTAAAATCGATTCCTCTGGGGTTTGCAAAGCGGATAATGACCATGGATTCATCAGGGGTGGGAACCCAGCCGGCTACGGGCGGATTCGATGTATCAACGGTAGGCACTCGTTGGAAATTAATGTCGGTCAATGAGAATTGTGGGCAAATGTATTCCAGGTAATCTGGCATCCGGCGCAGGATGGTGTCGGTAATTGCTTTTAAATCATAGCCGCGTGAATCGCGATCCCGGTGAATCTTTTGGATCCATTCCAGGTTCATGACGGGTACGACTCCAATTTTCAGATCAGCGTGTTGCGCAATATCGATGTCGCCATTTTTTACAGCACCGTGCAAACCCTCATACAACAAGAGATCGGAGCCTTCACCAATATCAAACCAGTCGGTGAAATATCCGGAAGGTGTGTTGTGTTGTTTTGCTTCCTTTTCATTGTGAATGTAATAACGGGACTTTGTTGTTCCGGTGTCTGAGTAGCGTTTGAATGTCGTTTCAAGCTCCTCAAAAAGATTGGCTTCGTGACCAAAATGACTAAAGTTGTTATTGCCTTTTAATGCGGCCTCCTGCATCGCTTTTTTCATGTCATTGCGCGGAAACCGATGAAAAGCGTCACCCTCAATAATCGCGGCATTAATTTTCTCGCGATTGAAGATGCGACTGAAAGTTTGTGTAACCGTTGTGGTGCCAGCACCAGAAGATCCGGTCACTGAAATGATGGGGAATTTTTGTGACATTAATAATTTCCTCTACCTGAAATAAATAATCCTCTTGAGCCAAACAAAGGCGCTTTGCCTTGACGGTAATGTCCTTCTTCTTCGAAGTTCTGGTAACGCGTCACTTGTTCTACGTTGGCTTCAGATCCCATGACCAGCGGCGTCTTCTGATGCAGATGTTCAGGTTGAATGTCCATGATGCGCCTTGAGCAGTCAGTGGCTGCACCGCCTGCCTGCTCCATTAGAAAGGCCATCGCGTTGGCTTCATAAACTAAACGTAAGCGGCCAGGCTCGTCACCTTCACGACTATCGCTTGGGTACAGAAACACACCTCCCCGTGCAAATATTCTGTGTGCTTCTGCTACCAGTGAGGCAACCCAGCGCATATTGAATTTTTGCTTATGATCAGCGTAGCCAGTGATGCAGTCGTCGACATAGTTTTGTATCGAGTCGTGCCAAAAGTCCTGATTGGATGCGTTGACCGAGTATTCTTTGGCCACTTTAGGTACCTGAATATTTTCTCTGGTTAAGACATAGCTTCGGGATTGGCGATCAAGGATGAAAAGGTGAGTACCTTCACCCAGAGTGAGTGCTAGGGCTGTCTGCGTACCATAAATGACGTAAGCTGCGGCTAACTGCTCGGTTCCTTTTAATAAGGCAGCCGCATCAGATTTACCGTACGTGCCTTCAGATAAGGGATATAAAGAAAAAATGGTTCCGGTAGGTGCATTCGTTTTAATGTTAGCTGAGCCATCCAGAGGATCCATGACGACAACGAGCGATGCTGAGGCATCCAGGTTAATTACCTCAGGTGCTTCTTCTGAGCCAACCACTGCTACCGATGTTTGCTGACAGGCGTTGAGCAGGATTTCGTGTGCTTGCTGATCAAGTATTTTCTGGTAGTCGCCGCCCTGATCGGTGTTTCCGGTGTCAGTTGCAAGGGCACCGCCCGTACTGGCAAGGTCAGCAATTTGCATTGAGCCTTCCGCCAGCGCGTTTATTGTTGCTTCAACCTGCTGGTTAATTTCATACTTACCCGCCCAATTGTGTAGATATGTGCTCAAGGTTATTGGCTGATTCATCTGCTCCCCTACAAGTTGCGTGAAGGTATATAAAGAATATGCAAAAATGCTAATATTCTAATGATGAAATGTAAACCTTATTTTTATTTTCTCTAATTAAGTAAAGCTTATTTTTTATTGCGAGAGATGATTACACGGTCCACTCGCCGGACTTTCCACCCGCCTTATGCAGTAGCCGTGTATTCCCAATTACCATGCCACGATCAACCGCCTTGCACATATCGTAGATAGTTAGCAGGCTAATCTGCACCGCTGTTAAAGCTTCCATCTCAACACCAGTCTGACCTTTGGTCTCAACGGTCGCACGGCAAATTACACGAGGCGCAACATCACTTTCAGGCTCTAGTTGAATATCTACTTTGGTCAGTGCCAAGGGGTGGCAGAGCGGTATGAAATCAGCGGTTTTCTTGGCCGCCATAATACCGGCAATACGGGCTATGCCCATTACATCACCTTTTTTATGATCACCCTGAATGATTTTGTCCAGTGTGGCGGGGAGCATTTCGATATAGCCCTCGGCAATGGCGCGACGATGAGTGACATCTTTTGCACCGACATCAACCATGTGGGCTTCACCCTTAGTATTGAAATGGGTTAGTTCGGACATATTGAGGTTTCCTGAGCTGTTGGGAATGATAAAAGCAAAGAAAAACCCTCCCCCGACCCCTCCTTTTTCAAAGGAGAGGAGCTTTACTGAGATGGTACGGAGCCTTGTCGGTAACGCCTCCCCCTTTGCAAAAGGAGGAACGAGGGGGATTTGAAGTTTTTACGATACCCTCGTCCTCAGACAGGACAAGGGATATTTTCCAGTACGATTTAACTTAGCTCGCGCTATCTTTCTGTAATTTAAGTACCAAATCCATACCCTTAAGGATATTTAAAGCTTCATACAATTGGTAATCATCTTTTGCCAGTGACTTGTCCTCAGCTTCGCCTTTCTTCACATCAGCCGGTGTTTTGACTACTTCTTCCGTAGCCGCTTCACCTTCTTCCTGTGTCGGGTTGCTCAGGTGTTTCTCAAAGTCTTTCTCAGACAATGGTGCGATTTTTTCACCATCGTCTTCATCTTCAGCCAGCTTCAATTGTTGGATTTCAATATCCGGATGAATACCTTCGGCCTGAATCGAACGACCATTAGGTGTGAAGTAGCGGGCTGTTGTTAGCTTAAGCGCTGTCTTCTCATCCAGTGGCAACACAGTTTGTACTGAGCCTTTACCGAATGTTTTCTGGCCCAGAATCAATGCACGCTTGTGATCTTGTAATGCGCCTGCCACGATTTCAGAGGCAGAAGCAGAACCTTGGTTCACTAATACAACGATCGGTGCATTGTTAATTTCATCACCGGAACGTGCGTTGTATTCCATTTTTGCATCTTCAACCCGGCCTTCGGTATAAACAATCTTACCATCATTCAGGAATGCATCTGAAACACCCACAGCCGCATTAAGTACACCACCCGGATTATTACGCAAATCCAGGACTACACCTTTCAGGTCGCCTTTGTTTTCCTCTTTTAGCTTAGCGATGGCTTCAATCAGTGTTTCAGTCGTACGTGACTGGAAGCTGGAAATACGCAGATAACCGTAACCGTCCTCTAGCATCCGGCTCTTAACACTTTGTACTTTGATAATGTCGCGGGTCACAGAAATGGTGAAAGGTTTGTCTTTACCTTCACGCACGACCAATAACTTAATCGCTTCACCCGGTTTGCCACGCATGACTTTAACCGCATCATTCAGCGTCATGCCTTTTACCGGCTTGTCGTCCAGGCGAATAATCAGGTCACCAGCTTCGATGCCGGCACGTTGCGCAGGCGTATCATCAATCGGTGAAATGACTTTAACAAAGCCATCTTCCATGCCTACTTCTATGCCCAGCCCGCCGAACTCGCCTGAGGTACCTACCTGTAGTTCTTTAAATGATTCTGCATCAAGGTAGTCAGAATGAGGGTCAAGGCCACTTAACATGCCACGGATGGCATTGTTCATCATTTCTTTGCCATCAGGTGTTTCGACGTAATCCTGCTGGATGCGTGCATAGACGTCGGTGAATTTTTGTAAGTGTTCCAGCGGCAGTGCCTGATGATCATCCACACTTTGTTTAAAGGCGAATACGTTCAGGCTGATGCTGGTAGTCACACCAATGAGTGCACCTGCCAAAGTGCCGATAACTAAGCGTTTATTTGAATGCATGTAAATTTTTCTCCAGGCAACGTTGCCATGTTCTAATTAATATATGAGCGAAACTCTGAGAATCAAGTATCACCACCTTATGTGATGGCACGTAAGCCGAGGTAAAGTGTACCATTTATTGCAACCAACGCGCGGGGTTTTGTGGCACCGTTTTATGCCTGATCTCGAAATAAAGTCCATTTTGACTTTGTCCACTGGAGTTACCGACAGCGGCGATGGTTTCATTAGCCCTTACGGTTTGTCCGGCGCGTTTGAATACTGCCCGGTTATAACCGTACAGGCTCATATAGTTCCGGTCATGTTCAATGATAATCAGGTGGCCATAGCCTTCCATCCAACCGGCAAATGCAACCTTTCCGGGGGCAATGGCATTGACTTTAGCGCCACCGGGAGCGGTAATCACTATGCCTTTCCAACGTTGTTTTTCATTGCGCCGGGAAGCGTACTGGTGAATTACCCGCCCGCTAACCGGCCAGGATAATTTCCCACGCATCTTTGAAAAAGCTTTATTAGCCGTACGGGTCGTTGTTACCTGTTTACCGGTTGCTTTGGGGGCTTTTGCGACAGCTTTCTTGGCGGGGGTTGGCTGAGGTTGCGTTCTTGCTGCTTGTTGTACTGGTCGCTGCGCCTGTTGTCGCCTTTGTTCTGCGGCTCGTTTTGCTTCCGCTGCCTTCGCTACTTTTGCAGCGGCATCCTCGCGTTTCTTATTGGCGGCCTGCGTAATGCGGTTAATTTTTTGTTGTAACGCAGCTTCCTGGTTCTTTAGTTTATTTAAACGTTTTTCTTTGCCACTTAAATCCTGTCTGACCTGTTTTAATGCATGTTCACGGGTCGCCAGTTTTTTTTCAACAGTTGCTTTTTGAATAGAGAGCTTTTCATTTAAGCCCCTGAGCTTTGTGCGCTCTTTCGCTGCAAGTTCGGTAACAGCTTCCAGTTTCTTGCTGGTTTTATTGAGCTGTTGGATTTTTTTTGTACGGTGGCGATTAAGGATATTGAAATATTCTATATTGCGGCTGATGTCTGCCGGGTTATCCTGCATCAGCAACAAGCGTAGGTGAGATTGCTCCCCGGCGGTATGCATGGCCTGAAGTTGTTGTGCTAATGCACCTTGTTGCTGTTTTAGTTCATCATTTAATTCAGTGCGCTCTATGTTTGCTTTACCCAGGCGTTTTTGTGCATCCAGAATCTTTTTTTCGGTCGTATGGTACTGACTGGTCAGGTCGCCCAGTTCTTTTTCCAGTTTAGTGACCTGGCTATTGAGGTAACCGGACTCTTTTTTCTTTTCGTCGATTTCGCCGGACAATTTTTTCACGGCCCGTTCGACTTCTTTTTTGTCATTGCGAACATCCGCCTGGCTGGAAACAGGCAGAAAAAGTGCCCCAAAAAAAGCCAGAAGGCAAATGATGGTAGTTGTGCGTAACGAGCCGTTCATTGGCTTTGATCTCAGGTGTAAAATTTGTAATTTTCCAAGGTATGTCATGAAGTTAATGACAAAATGGGTAATAAAGTATATTATCGTATCTAGGTATACTAATATAGTAACAATAGCACCCGAGTGGTTTTGGGTATCATAAAGCAACGCAGATGTTTGACAAGGTACTATATGCAGCCAGAAATGAATCAAGCTGAATTTAAGAAGGATTATGACTCCATCGCATCAATGTTAGCAAAAGATGAAGACATTGACCGCGCATCACGCTCCTTGAAAGCAATTTCTCATCCGTTACGTCTTAAAATCCTGTGTGTGTTGGGCAATAATGAGGTCAATGTCCAGGATATTGTTGAGCATGTAGGTACTTCCCAAAGTAATATCTCACAACATTTAGCTATTTTACGTGATAAAGGCATCCTGACTTCCCGCAAAGATGCTAACCGTGTTTTCTATAAAGTAGGTGACTACCGTACTTTGCGCCTGATCAGCATGATGCAGGAAGTATTCTGTCCTTCGCACTGATTTGAGCCGCATGATAAAGATTCATGTGCGTTTTTTAGCATTAAGTCTGCCTCGTTTCTTGTTTTTGTTGCCAATGTCGGTCTTTTCTCTTAGCAAAGGGTTTACGCTTTGCGTTCATCTGTATATCTTTAGCTCCGGTTTTGTAGAAGTGGAAGACTTCTATGCTTGGGACTGAAGTCTTTTCATGCTGTTCTGGAGAATTTCACAGTGAATGAATATATGGTGTTTGCCCAAAGTCACCCCGTGTTGGTGATGGGCTTTATTGCAGTACTTGGTTTGATTATCTGGACGGAGTATTCCCGTCTTACCCGTAAGTATAAAGTCCTTGATGTGAACCAGTCGGTTCTCCTGATGAACAAGGATGAAACGGTGGTTGTGGATGTGCGTGAACCGAAGGAGTTGAAGGAAGGGAAGATCAAAAATTCCCGCCATATCACTTTAGGCGACTTGCCTAAACGGTTGTCTGAACTTGAATCACACAAAGAAAGCCCAATACTAATTTATTGTCGTAGTGGCAATCGTTCCGGTCATGCTTGTAGCACACTAACTAAGGCAGGCTTTAGCGATGTGAATAATTTGTCTGGCGGGATTATGGCCTGGGAAAGTGCCAACCTCCCTGTCAGCAAAAAGTAACAGGAGTATCGGTCAGATGAGTGAGTCGAATCAGCCTTCAGTGCGCATGTACAGCACCCGGTTTTGTCCCTATTGTATTCGGGCGCGGATGTTATTGAAGGGCAAGGGTGTTGCTTATGAAGATATATCTGTCGGTAATGACGCTGACTTATGGGCTGAAATGAGCAGCCTTAGCGGGCAGAATACAGTACCGCAAATTTTCATTGG
>CACVAV010000319.1 GCA_902727945.1 uncultured Thiotrichaceae bacterium
ACAGCCCTTACGAAGCACCAAATCACCCGGACATTCGTTTGGATACCACACACCAAACACCCGCAGAAGCAGCCCGAAAAGTTATCGATTGGCTATTTGGTGAACCCAGCTGAATGTAACTCTGATAGTAATTTTGAGAAATAACCGTTTATAATATTTTTTTAATTAATAGTTGACTTTGAAACTGAGATGTTTAAGATTATAAGCATGAAAACTATAGCGCACATACACAATATAAATTTATTGAAACACCATTGTTTCGAGGAATATCCGTGCGTATAGCCTAAAACGTCTTTACAGACCCGTTTCAAGAAAGCCGCACAGTGTTGCGGCTTTTTTTATGTCCAGAGTACTTAGGTGTGACTGTAGCTTAATTGGCAAAGTCCCTGATTGTGATTCAGCCTAAGTGCTTTGGTATTTATTTGATTTTTATCGTTTTTTAGTTTTTGGCATGTAGCTCAGTTCGGTAGAGCAGCTGGCTGTTAACCAGCAGGCCGGGGGTTCGAGGCCCTCCATGCCAGCCACATACAGCTCTAATTCAATGGTAGAAATGCGTCCTCATAAGGCACTATGTACAGGTTCGAATCCTGTGGGCTGTACCATTTTGTGAAGAATATAAATAGTGAGATTTAGTTTAAATTTTTGGTTTTTTTTGATTACTTTGGTGGGATTAAGGTAATAATAATTTGTGCCTGTTATTAAATATAATCAGTTGCTACCCAGTTCAATAAACGGCACTACTGAAAAATAAGCGACAGCCGCCGCTAGTGCTAACAGTGCAACAACCCGCAGTGGATATTCACGCACCTGATCGATCAGGGTTCTTTGTTGGCCTTGTTGCCGCATCCGTTCATGTTCGGACTGCATGCGTTGACCACGTTCATCCTGATAACGCGCCAGCAGCCCTTTTGCAATGTCGAGATCATCTGATTCATGCAACCAGATAGTTGGTGCTGAGATACCCCAGTTTCCGGCAGGTGTCTCGTAGTATTCGACCCGGTGTTTAGTCAGTAGCTCATGAATTTCTTCGATTTCATCGTCCGGCATATCACGTAACGAGGTTAATTTAACGGGCATGGTGCTTCCTGGATTGTCTGGGAGGATAAAATTGCTATTGTCGCCACCTTCCTGTTGTAACACAAATAGACAGACGGTTATCCTGGCGATGGCACCTAAAGTATTAGTCTGGTGCTTATTTTATGGTTTAATCTGTTTTTTAGATTAATTATCTATTTATATCTGAAAAAAGTGTAAGATTCTACCAGCCTTTTTACAGGGCGCATGGCAGCGTGTTATACCGGTTTTATCCACAAGCTATGCACAGACTCATGACAACATATTGTGCTTGACCGCATTCTGAAACACATCCTATAGTGTATTTATTAGTTTTTAACCCCCTATCTGTACATAATCACAGACAATAATTTTTACGTCACGCTATGGGCCGTGACCGAGGACATTTATGCAATCAGCAAACGTTCAGCCGCTCGACACTAATGATGAGCCACAAATCCGGATCCCTGAGTTTATTACGCCGGTATGCAAAGTGATTCGCCGCAATGGTCAGGTCACTGATTTCGACGGCGGTAAGATTCATGTGGCGTTGACCAAAGCATTTCTGGATGTGGAAGGACTCTCTGCGTCAGGCTCTGCGCGTATTCATGACACGGTTAAGGCACTGACTGAACAAGTGGTGGCCGGATTATTTCGTCGTATGCCGGATGGTGGCATGTTGCACATCGAAGATATTCAGGATCAGGTTGAGCTGGCGTTAATGCGTACCGGTGAGCATAAAATTGCCCGTAGTTATGTATTGTATCGCGAAGAACGTTCCAAGCTGCGGGCTAAGAAAGATAAAAAGAATAAAAAGAAAACTGATGCGCTGCAAATCAGCGTTAAGATGCCGGATGGTAGCTCAGTACCGCTGAATGAGGAACGTCTGCATCAGGTGATTGCTGAGGCAGTGGCCGGTCTGGACGGTGTCAGCGCTGAGGTGGTGACGAATACCGCGATGCGCAATTTGTACGATGGCATTTCTGAAGAAGAAGTGGCGACGGCGCTGCTGATCAGCACCCGTGTGCTGATTGATAATGATCCGAATTACTCACAGGTAGCTGCCCGCATGTTGTTGGATAGCCTGCGTCGTGAAGTATTGACGTTTTTATCCGGAAGGCACACTGAAGCGACGCACCAGGAAATGACGGATCTGTATCCGGGCATGTTGGAGAAGGCGTTAAAGCGCGGTGTTAAAGTTAAGTTATTGAGTGATGAGTTACTGCGTTATGACCTGAAAAAACTGGGTACAGCACTGAAGCCTGAGCGTGATTTTCAATTCACCTATCTGGGTTTACAAACGTTGTATGACCGTTACTTCCTGCATTCCGACGGTACGCATTTTGAGTTGCCACAGATCTTCTTTATGCGTGTATCGATGGGGCTGGCGATTAATGAAGTGAACCGTGAAGAACGTGCGATTGAATTCTATAACCTGTTGTCCGGTTTTGATTTCATGAGCAGCACGCCAACCTTGTTTAACTCCGGCACGCTGCGTCCACAGCTGTCTTCCTGTTATCTGACTACGGTGCCGGATGATTTGGGCGGCATTTATGGTGCCATTAAAGACAATGCACTATTATCTAAATTCGCAGGCGGCCTGGGTAATGACTGGACACCGGTACGCGGTATGGGTGCTCATATCGCGGGTACTAATGGTAAGTCACAAGGTGTTGTGCCGTTTCTTAAAGTCACCAATGATACGGCGGTAGCCGTGAACCAATGTTTTGCGCCGGAAACACTATTGCATACTGCTGAAGGTGCAAAAGCAATTCGTGATGTTCAAAAAGGTGACTTAGTACTAGGTAGCAGTGGTAACTACCGTGAAGTGACGGATCGTATGGTTTATAACCAACACGACGCGATGGTTTCATTAGATATTAAGCACTCGGTTAAACCTTTGCATGTCACCGCAGGGCATCCTTTTTATGCCTTACGTGGTGTGCCGATGGGGCAAGGTAATGATCGAACCTATAAGCAATTAGATAGCCGGAAGTTGTCGCCTGAGTGGATTGATGCGGGTGAATTACAAAAAGGTGATTTTGTTGCACAAACGATTCCGAAAGAAGTGGTTAAAGTAGATACTTTCACTGAAGAAGATGCACGTTTATACGGTATCTTATTAGGTGATGGTCACTTATCAAAAGAGGGCATGCAATGGGGGGTATCCGGTAACCCGCTCCAGGATGAGCATTTACAGTTTGTGCGCGAATATTTAGCCGTGCGTGGTGTTC
>CACVAV010000320.1 GCA_902727945.1 uncultured Thiotrichaceae bacterium
AAATTAGTCGACATCAATACCCGATTTTATACCGCGAGCATTGCAGAAGCGGTTGCTGCCATTGAGTGCGAAGACCTTGCCCATGAGCGCGTCTGGCTTGACCCGTCACTAACGGAAGATGAGGTAAATGAAATTAATGGGCATACGCTGGCTTTTAAGAAAGGCCACAAACGCGTTGACAGAGCTTATCTCCTGGTGGGCGGGATCGGACTACTTCTCTTATTATTCATCATGCTCGGAGGCGTCTGGAGTGTCTGATAGCTTCACTGATTTTTCAAACGCCAGTCACTCGGCTGCTGAATTACCCCGGTTACTGGATGTCCTGCCCGCTAATGCAGGCCTCAGTCTTGCTGACAAAAGAACACTGGTCGATCAGGCCAGCGTACTGATTGAACAGGTGTATGCCCATTTACACCTCAAAGAAGCCTTATACGGTATCAACCCCGTACAACGCCTGACATTATTGCAATACCGGCTGGAAGATCCGCAAGATGATGTCGTGCAAAGCGAGCTGGAATTCCACCGCGAATTACTCAGCATTATTCATAGCATGCACGACCTGCACACCAATTATGTATTACCCACGCCTTATCGCCGTCTGACCGCTGTTCTGCCGTTTCTGGTCGAAGAGTTTTTTGATGATGAAGAAAATCCACATTACATCGTCACCAAGCTCACCAAAGACTACAGCCATGCACACTTTAAGCTCGGTGTCGAAGTTGTCTTATGGAATGGTCTGCCGATTGAAGAAGCTATCCGCCGCAATGGCGAGCAAGAATCCGGCAGCAATGCCGCCGCACGTTTTGCAGTTGGCCTGCGCTCACTAACCATCCGCACATTGGCGATCAGCCTGCCACCGGAAGAAGTCAGTATCCGGATTACCTACCGTGATAAAAACGGCAAAGAACGCGAAAGTGATTTCGAATGGCTCACGCTCGGCGCGCCACCGATAACAACAGCGGATGAAGGTGCAGCTATCTCATTCAACCGCAGCGCATCTCCCGCAACACATAGCGCAGAGCCTGACGAAGCCACCGATTTATACCTTGAATCACTGATGGGTTACCATCTGCAGGCCACACAAATTAATGCCTGCCGTAAACACTTATATGCCAACGCAGGTGAAGCACCGGCCACCCAGCCCTCACTGGCAGAACCGCTGACCAGCAACATGCCGGATATTATCAAGGCCGCTACGCTAACAACACCGGATGGTGAATTTGCCTACCTGCGTTTGTTTTCATTTTCCGTGCAGGATAATAATGCTTATCTGACTGAGATTATCCGGCTATTAAAAGCACTGCCACAAAATGGCCTGGTATTAGATTTACGCGGCAATCCCGGCGGCCTGATTACTGCGGCAGAAACACTGTTACAGCTACTGACACCCCATACTATTCAGCCGGAAAAGGCGCAATTTAAAAGCAGCCCGCTGGTGCGTGAACTATGCCGTCGCAACTCACCTTCACGAATGATTCCGGCATTAAACCTCCAGCCCTGGGTGGACTCACTCAGCCGTGCACATGCCAGTGGTGCATTGTATTCAACCGGTCACGGCATCACTAGTGACCATGATGCCAACGCCATCGGCCAGGTGTATACCGCTCCTGTTGTGCTGATTACCGATGCTTACTGTTACAGTGCCGCCGATATGTTCGCAGCTGGTTTCCGTGACCATCATATTGGGCAGATTCTCGGAGCCAGCGATAATACCGGTGCGGGCGGGGCTAATGTATGGCGGCATCTCTTGCTGAAAATTCTATCTGAATCTCCTGGTATCGACGAATCCGGGCTGCTGAAAGGTGTGTTTAAAGAGCTACCGCGCTCCGCTGATTTCCGGGTATCCAGCCGACGCATGTTAAGGGTAGGCGAAGCCGCCGGTATGCCACTGGAAGACTTTGGTGTCGAGCCGGATGAGCGCCATTACATGACACAAAAAGACGTACTAAACGGCAATGTTGATTTATACAATCATGCCACCCGCATCCTGACCAAACAAACCCGCCACCAAATGGATGTTGAGGTCGATGCGCAACACTGTGAATTAAAAATCAGCACGCAGAATATTGAGCGTATTGACTGGTTTATTGATGACAGGGCTACCGGCTCACTGGATGTAAAGCATAACGAAGCCGTTATTAACCTGGGTTCATCAGACCAGAAACGCCAGGTTACTTTATTCGCCTATAAAGGCGGAAATAAAGTTGCCGCTTCCAAACAACACATAGTCTGCGGAGCATAAAGACGCAATGGGCAACAACGATATCACCGGGTCACTGTCAACAACTGCGGCTTCAACTGTAGCTTCCTGCGACATTCTACCGCAAGGCACATTAAGCGTTGAGCAGGCACAGCAGCGTATTTTGCAAGGCATCAGTGCTATTCAGCATACTGAACGCGCTAACCTGCACAATGCGTTGGGGCGTATTTTAGTTAATGATGTCACCGCCCGCTTTGATGTGCCGCCGCACCGCAATTCAGCTATGGATGGTTATGCTTTTGCTTCGACTGAAAGTATTAGCGAGCAACCACTGAAAATCGTGGGTGTTTCATTTGCCGGAAAACCTTATCAGCACGCTGTACAGGCCGGCGAATGCATCAGGATTATGACCGGCGCGGTAGTACCTGATGATTGTGATACGGTTGAAATGCAGGAAAACTGCCAACGCGATGCTGACCGGCTGACTCTGAATTCCACCCCGAAAGCCGGTGCCCATATCCGCCATCCCGGTGATGATATGCCAGCGGGTGAGCGTGTATTAAGCGCCGGGCGTAAGTTAAATGCAGCTGACCTTGGTTTACTGGCTTCATTAGGTATAAGTGAAGTCGATGTGATTCGCCGCCCCCGCGTCGCGTTTTGCTCCACAGGTGATGAGCTTAAATCCATTGGCGAGCCGTTGGGCGTGGGTGATATTTATGATAGTAACCGCTACACACTGCATGGCATGTTAAAACAGCTGGATGTCGAGATAATTGACATGGGTGTGGTGCGTGATACACCCGAAGCAGTTGAACAAGCCTTCGCCTCAGCCAGCCAACAAGCCGATGTCTTGATTACCAGTGGCGGCGTCTCCGTGGGTGATGCGGATTATGTGACGGCGACACTGAAAAAACTGGGCGAAGTTAATTTCTGGAAAATGGCCATGAAGCCCGGTAAACCGCTGGCGCATGGCCGCTTGGGGGATTGTCTGTTTTTTGGTTTACCCGGCAATCCGGTATCAGTGATGGCCACCTTTTTACTATTCGCCCGCCCTGCCATTCTAAAGCTGCGCGGTGAACCATTATCCGCTCTGCCTGAATACCCGGCTATTTCCACCCAAGCGCTGAAAAAAGCCGCCGGGCGCAAGGAATACCAACGCGGTATCTGCACACAAGATGCTCACGGAAACTGGCAGGTAACCAGCACCGGCATTCAGGAATCTCACATGCTGCGTTCTATGAGTCAGGCGAATTGTTTCATCATATTAGCACGTGAAACGGAGCATGTTGCAGAAGGTAGCACTGTGAAAATCATGCCGTTTGCAGGGCTGCTGTGAATGAAATACGCCAGCGCCAACTTATCCGGCAACCTAATACCCCATTAATAAAATCTGCGCCAGTGTTAATGAAACAGTGGTGCTGCTTCTGCAATAATCGTTCGTTCTATAAATAACCGACACCAATACTTATGAAAATGGCTTATCCGACCCGGTTACTCAGCGCCCTATTCCTATTGTTAACAATAAATCCTGCACACGCCATCACACCGTTTATTGGTATTAATACCAACGAAGCAGTCGGATTCGATTCAAGCGTACCTTTTTCTGATTTATTCCGCACAGCAGAACCCTTTAAAAGAAGTGGCCTTACCCGAGGCAATATCACTTACGACCAGCACGGCTGGGTAAAAAACCTGAATGGCGGACAAGCCGGTACTTATTTTGTGCGCTGGCTACCCATGGGCACTTTGCCACAAGGTAATTATGTGGTGAGCTACGAAGGCAGCGGCCAACTCAACTATGTGGAAAGCGCACAACTGGTCTCGCGCTCACCGGGGCGTGATATTATACGCCTCGCACCCGACAAGAATAATGAAATTTCTGCAGCGCTGGTAATTGCAAAATCTAACCCTGATAACCCCGTGCGTAACATTCGCGTCACCCTGCCCGGTGGTGTTTGCCAGGGCAATCAATTCAGGCGGGTGCAGAATGCTAATGCCTGTGGTGGTAAATCATTTTTACCGTTTGAACAACGCTCAATACAAAACCAATTTAATCCCGACTACCTGAATTTTATGCGCCAGTTCCGCACCATCCGCTTTATGGGCATGTCAGGCATAACCCGCAATGATCGTGAACAGAGCTGGGGGCAGCGTGCCAATATAAATGAAGCCACCTGGGGCGGCCACTATGGCGAACGTGGCGTGCCGTTGGAAGTGATGGTATCACTGGCTAACACGCTGAATGCTAATGCATGGTTTAATATTCCACACATGGCTGATGCTGATTATATGCAACGTTATGCACAGTACGTTAAAGCTAACCTACGGCCTAATCTGAAGGTTTATATCGAATACAGTAATGAAGTCTGGAATCCGGTCTTCTCTCAGGCACAGTATGCGCGACGTGAAGGTGTGCGTGACCAGCTGGCAGCAGACCCGTTAGTGGCTGGTATGGTGTTTTACGGCTTTAAAAGCAAACAAATGTTCCAGATTTTTAATCAGGTGTTTAATAATGACAGAAATCGTCTCGTTCGTGTTCTCAGCGGTTGGTTCGGCAATCCGGCACTCACACCGCATATCCTGAAAGCCTACAATGTCTACCAACAAACCGACTTATTTACAGTAGCCCCCTACTTTTATGCAGCCCAGGATGATCTGCTGAAAGCCCGCAATACCAATGACATATTCAAAATGATTGAAACATCGCGCCACTATTCAATTAACCAGGCCATTAAACACCTTAAAACACATGCAGACTTTTTAAAACCCTACAAAGTCCAGCTGGGTGCTTATGAAGGCGGACAACACCTTGTGCATTATAAAACCAAATCCAAGAAGCAGCACCCTAACCCGATCCTGATTGCCGCTAATCGTGACCCGCGCATGGAACACGCTTATATTAAGTTACTGAATGGCTTCAAACAGGTGGGTGGCAAATTGTTCATGGCATTCTCCTCGCCACGGGCTAATGCACATTTCGGTTTCTGGGGCGTGAAGGAGCATATTAACCAGAATCCGGCTCAGGCACCTAAAATACGTGCCTTGATGCGCTTTTGATACGATGGTTAAGGTTTTGCTATGCTCCGATTGTCGATAATCAGAGCATAGTCACTTTCAGAACCGCGTTATCAATCAGCAAATAGGCGTAACAGGATAAACAACCATGAGCAATCAATACCTTCCCGACGTACCTCCGGCCATCCAACCTGCCTATAACAATAATCAGGGCGGCTGGGTACCGGTAGAACCGGGCGATTTACCCAATGACTCCAGCACAGCAAACTATTATGGAGAGCCAGGTGCAGGCAACACCTTTCACAATGATAGTGTCACCTCCGATGGCGCTGGCAGCTTTATCAACACACAAGCACTGGAAGGGCTTGATTTTCTGACAGCACCCTTTCTGCTCGGCAACGTTGGTGCACCGTTTGTTATTGGGTTAGCCGTAGGTTATTTTGCCAAGAAGATGCTGAAAATTGCGCTGTTTCTTGCGGGCGGAGCCATCGTACTGTTATTCGTGACTGAATATTACGGCGTAACATCGCTATCGGATCAGGGTTTACAGACCGCAGCCAATGCCGCCACTAATATAGCCAGAGACTCGGGTGGTTTTTTGATTGATCGGCTGTCGCGCATTTCGACCAAGGGCGTCAGTGCCACAGCAGGTTTTTTTGTCGGCCTGAAATTCGGCTAAACCCGAACCAGCTAAACAACCCAACCGTACGCCGCACGTATCCGGGAGGCAGCACAGACACGCCTCCTAATGCTGATCAAACAGATCTGTCCGGGGCCATGTATTCAATACCGCATGTATGAGTGTCCCCAGCGGAATAGCAAAGAAAACACCCCAAACACCCCAGATAGCACCAAACACAAGTACCGCCGCAATAATGGCAGCAGGGTGCAAGTTAACCATTCCGGAGAACAATAAGGGCACCAACAAGTTACCATCTAAAAACTGAATAATCATATAGACCACCATTACCCAGATAAAGTCAGAGGTATAACCCCACTGAAAATAAGCAACGATAGCAATCGGCAAAGTCACAATAGCCGCGCCCACATAGGGAATCAGCACAGAAATCCCCACCAGAAACGACAGCAACACCGCATACTGAAGATCCAGCCACAAAAATGCAATAAATGTAGTAACCCAGATAATCAGGATTTCCAGAAATTTACCCCTGACATAACTGGCAATTTTTCCGTTCACTTCATTCCAGACCTTAACTACCAAACCTTTGTCACGCGGCAAAAACTCCCCAAACCAGCCAGTAATTAACTTTTTATCTTTAAGAAAGAAAAACACCAGTAACGGTACAACCACCAAATAAACCATAAACACAATGATGTCGAATACCGAAGCAATAGAAAAACTAAGAATTTGCTGTGAGCCACGGGTAATCTGTGCTCTGGCGGAAGACAGTATTTCCAGCACCACCTGCTCTGACACAAAAGTAGGGTATTTTTCAGGCAGGAGCATGACCACATTCTGCCCCTTAGTCAGAATATCCGGAATTTCCAGCACAAACTGAGTCGCCTGCTTAAACAGCAAAGGTGCCAACACAAAAAGAAGAATCAGCAGCAACAGGATAAACAAGCTGAAGACAGTGGCAACAGAAATGAACCGGGGCACCTTAAAACTGCACATAAAATCAACACCACCGTCTAACAGGTAGGCGATAATAACTGCTGCTAATAACGGTGCAAGAATATCACCCGCAAACACCACCGTTGCCAGTCCGAATGACAGTAGCAAAGCAAGGATGGCCACTTGTGGATTAGAAAAGTGCTGGTTATACCAGTCATTCAGTAACTTGATCATATTTATTCAGACTCGCCCGGTGGTTAACAGTTCTGTTCAAACTCTTGTTTTAATTGCGCATAATGATCGGCAAATAGTTGCTGCAACTCGTCAATCACTTCTGTAGCGGCCCGACCATTGATCAGGTGTGCAGTCATCAGGTCTGAAGTCTGATGTAATAATTTATCTCTATTGATCATCGGATAGGTGGCTGCCAGGCGTTTGATCGCTTTAACCACACTCTCCTGCTCCGGCCGCACAATGGCTTCCGGATCAGGAAATTCACCCATGGGGTATTCCGGCTCAGACGAAGCAACCAGAAAGTCAGTAAACCGAAGTAGTGTTTCCTTGTCACGCTCATTTAACTTAGCAAATGATTCGCGCAACCTCTTTTCATCCGACCCATCGGATGAATTAAGTATAGGCAACATAGGCTTCCCTCAGAAAGAATTGTCGACATTCTACTGGTATTAACGGTAGAAAGAAAACTTTCTACCTAGTCGGCCTTAATTTTTTCAGCTTTTTTACAATAACTACGGGCAAACTCTAACAGTTCTTCCATTGCCGGTACCTTGAACTTCTGGCGCTGACGCACAAACGAGAAGTCCCTTGAGAGTGGCGGGTCAAGCGGCACAGACACCAAAGAAGCTAATTTCAGTTCTTTACTGATACTGGCACTTGAAACCACGGAAACACCCATGCCTGCTTCAACCGCACCTTTAACTGCTTCAGGGCTACCCAGTTCCAGGCAGTTAACAACTGCATGTTTATCAATACCTTGCTCCATCATGTAGTCCACAGTCACCTCACGGGTACCGGAACCTTCCTCACGACAAATAAACGGGTATCCCATTAACTCTTTCACTGAAACTTTGTTCAGTTTAGCCAAAGCATGCTGAGGCGGAACAATCACCACCAACTCATCAGTACGGCACACTTCTACCAGTAAATTCTTGTTACCTACCGGGCCTTCCACCACACCTAAGTCAATAACATTATTTTCAACCATCGACACGATGCCTTCAGTATTTGATACCCTGAGGCGCAGCTTCACATCCATATTCTTAGATTTAAAGTCACCCAATAAAGCAGGCAACATATATTCAGAAATAGTGGTACTGGCTCCGATTGTCAACGATCCGCTAATATCATCGGTCATTTCACGAATGGCATTTTCCATTTCGCTATAATGCTCAAAGATTTTTTCAGAGTAGCCAAAAACGATCTGACCGGCTTCAGTCAGTGAAACCCGGTTATGCGTCCGGTCGAATAACCGGGTATCAAATTGATCTTCCAGCTGTCGAATCTGAAAAGTAACCGCTGGCTGAGTCATGTGTAAAACTTCAGCGGCTTTAGTAAAACTCAACAAACGAGCAACGGCGTGGAAGACCTGTAATCTTCTGTCTGACATGGAAACCTATTCTCCTTATAGTGACACTACTATGTCCGGCGTGTGAGGGGGTTACTCAGCAACGTACCGGCACATTCTGTTCAATTATCCGTAATCTGGTGAAACGATTAATGAACAATCAACGGTTGCTCATTAATATCTTCTATTAATTTATAGCAAAATCCATTTCTTTAGAATAGGACAATTCTACGCTTTCAGCTTGAAATAATGTTGATTGAACGCCCGACTCTCCGACGGGAAGTGCAATTTATAGAATTAACAGCAAGCAAGATAAACTAATCGATTACAAAATCAACTCAGTTTATCATCTTTTGGCGCTAAGTCTTCTGATTTTGCCTTATAACCCGGAACACGCGGATCATCATCATCCATCAGAATCCGGTAAGCAGGCCCCTCAAGATCATCATATTGTCCGCTTTTTACCGTATAGGTAAACGCAATCACCGCCACAATCATCACACCGATAGCGATCGGTATCAGCATATAGAGTGCTTCCATCATCATCCCCACAAGGCTATGTTAAACCGCTTAATATATACCAAAATAAACTATAACGCCTGATAAAACCGGGCAAAACCGACCTTATTGCTTCAATCTCAGCGCATTCAGTACCACCACCAGCGAACTCACCGACATGCCGATAGCAGCTACCCAGGGAGGGATAATGCCACTGGCTGCCAGAGGAATCGCCAGTAAATTATAACCAATCGCCCAGGCAAAATTCTGCCTGATCACTGCCTGCATACGACGTGCTGTTTTGATCGCAAAAGGCAACTGCTGCAGGTTTTCAGATAATAACACCATATCCGCGCTGGCCTGAGCTAATTGCGAGCCGCTACCCATCGCCACCGACACCTGCGCACCCGCTAATACCGGCGCATCATTAACGCCGTCACCCACCATAACCACCACTTGCCCGTCTTCCTGTAACTGCTGTAGATAAGCCAGCTTATCATCGGGTAATTGCCCGCCCCGTGCCAGCGGAATAGCCAGCGCTTCTGCCACCTTGTTAACTACCGGCACAGCATCACCACTCAATAAAGTGACATTAACACCCATGTCATGCAGCTCAGTGATGACTTGTTTGGCCTCAGGGCGTAACTGATCGGATAGCTCAATCATAGCCAGCCAGCCTTGCTCACTGCCCAGATAGACTTTGGAAGTGCCATTACTTGCATTATTCGCGTATTGCCCTTCGGCTCCGCTCAGGGCCTGGTTCGGCAACGCTGGTGACACTGCCCGAGGACTGAGCGGAACCGAAGTCCGGCTTTCGTCAGGCACAGCAGTACCGGTTACCTCACCAACAAACGCAGCCGTACCAATACGATAGATCTGCCCCTGATAATGCCCCTGCACACCACGTCCGGACTCTGCCAGTAAATCGGTAGCAATAGCCTTGTCATCACTCAGCACAGCAATCGCTTTACCCACCGGGTGCTCTGTTGCAGCCTCCAGCCCGGCCGCCAGTTGCAAACACTCAGCTTCCGTTTTATCACCCAGCACCTGAATCTGTCCGGCATGTAAATGACCAAAACTCAGCGTACCGGTTTTATCAAAAATCAGGTGATCAACCTTGGCCAGTGTTTCCAGCGCATGCCCACGGGTAGTCAATACACCTTTAGAGGTCAACAGCCCGGTCGCCGCTGTTAAGGCAGCCGGTGTCGCCAGTGACAAAGCGCAAGGGCACGTCACCACCAACACAGATAACATAATCCAGAAAGCCTCACCCGGTTCGCGCAGATACCAGACAGTGAAGACTGCTGCTGACAACAATAAAATGAATACGACGAACCATGATGCGATGCGATCGGCTAAACGGGCGATGTGCGGCTTTTCTGTTTGCGCCCGATCCAGTAGCCGCACAATAGAAGCCAGCACCGTGCTATCACCCAACTTATTAACCCGCATGGTTAACGGGCTTTCAATATTTAGCGTGCCGCCAATCAACTCATCACCCGCCACTTTAGCCAATGGCAGACTTTCACCGGTTAATAATGACTCATTGACACTACTTTGACCTTCAGTCACCTCGCCATCCGCCGGAACCGTTTCCCCCGGACGAATCAGAACCTGATCACCCAGCGCTAATTCACCCACCGACACCGTTTCCTGCTCACCGTTGTGTACGCGCACCGCCGTCGCCGGTAATAAACGTACCAATTCTTCTGCCACCTGCCCGGCTTTGTGGCGGGCATTCATTTCCAGAAAACGCCCACCCAGTAAAAAGAACGTAAACATAGTGACAGAGTCAAAATAAACTTCACCGCTATGGCTCAGTGTTGCCCAGACACTGGCCGCATAAGCCGTACCGATAGCCAGCGACACCGGCACATCCATGCCCGCCTGCTTCCGGCGCAGATCCCGCCAGGCAGAAGTAAAAAAAACTTTAGAAGCATAAAACACTACCGGCGTGGCAATAATAAAACTGGCCCAGCGCAGGAGCTGCTGCATGCTCTCGCTCATGTCCGAGTATTCACCCATGTACAAAGCCAGTGAAATCATCATCACCTGCATCATACCTAAACCTGATACAGCGATACGGCGCAAAGCAGCGGAACGTTCTTTTTTCTGCAAGGATTCCAGGCGACCGGGATCGAAGGGGTGAGCCTGATAACCAATATCAGTAATTGCCTTCAGCACATCGCTCAGTTTGAGCTGGTCATTATCCCATTTCAGGCTGGCACGGTGGGTTGAGTAATTCACCCGGAAATCAATCACACCGGGTAATTGTTCAACATGCCGCTCATTCAGCCAGACACAAGCCGCACAAACAATACCTTCCAGAATCAGCGATGCCTCGCGGACACTGCCTCCGGCGTCACGAACAAATGAGCGTTGCAGATCAGCAGAATCATAGACTTGGAGTTTGAGTAACTGCTCAGGAATCAGATCTTCGGGCCGACTGCTGACTTCAGTGCGGAACCGGTAAAAATCCAACAGACCATTATCAACAATAGCCTGCGCTACCGCCTGACAGCCGGTGCAACACATATCACGCGAACGGTCTTCAATGACCACCTCATAATGTGCGCCATTAGGCACCGGCAAACCACAATGGAAACAACCACCCTGAACCGCTACGGTTACATCGCTGTCAGCCATTATCCACCGGCAGCAGCCACCTGAGTCGTTCCTGTCGTCTGGTGAGTCGCATCACCCTGCACCACCGTCAGTACCACACTCCACAAGCCCGGCGCATCCAAAGTGACACTATTGCCATAGGAACCACGCACATGCTCAGACAACATCAAGGTCTTATCCAAACGGCTATCACCAGGACGCAGGAAACGTGCCTCCACCTGAGCACCGGCAACAGGCTTACCGGCTTTATCTTTCACATCAATGCTGAACACAGAAGGTTGATTAATAACCGGTGATTGCTGCCAGCCGTCACTGATCACCCAGCCACGCTCGCGCTGTGCCACCTTGTCTTCAAGGTAGTTATTAAACTGATCATACTTCTCCTGATAATCATTGGAAACTTCACCCGGAAACGCTGAAACAATTTTCGCGCCGCTACGTGGCTCAGGCAGCCAGCGCGCCATAAATTCACTACTGGCACCCTTGCTGGCCAGTGTGATAATAGTAGAATCCACCACCGCCAGTATCAGAAAGAAACACACAATAAGAGCAGGCCCCCAATGGAACCAACCTTTTTGCACAGGCGCATCATCAACATGCCCGACATGTGCATCCAGTTCCATTTTCAGGCGGCGATGGCTGGTAATAATACCAAGGCCATAACCCGACATCACAAAGAAGGCAAAGTGAATCGCAAAGACATCCATGCCCGCCCAGTAAATCACACCGAATGGCACATACACCACCATTACTAACAAAATGGTTAACATTGCAGATAACTTATTATCCCAATGTAATACCTTGTAAAATATAAAGAACAGAATGAATACACTCGCAACACCTGTAACAAGTGTAATATATAAGCTTACATTTTCCATTAAACCGGCCCGACCTCTATAATCCTGTGCATAGGAACTAATTCCTCAGGGTGTAATAAACTGTGAAGGAATAATCACCGAATCAGTGACTTCACCCGCTGTAGGCTTTAACTCAAAGGTGAATTCGCGATTTTTAATGGCACCTTCACTCTCCGCCGCGTAGCGTACTTTAGCCAGCAAGCGAATGCTAGAATCCGGGCCTAACTCAATGTTTACCGGATCAACACTGCCCAAGGTCAACTCAGCACCTTCCATACGCTGTAAAGACAACTGATAACTCGCGGGCTTCATGGTTTTATTATTAATCTTTACTTCGTAGCTGTTTTGAATCCGGCCATCAGACAGTGTAACAAATAACGGACTACGTACCTGCACTGCAGTCGCTTCCAATAATTTCGTAGAAGCCACACTCCACGCCAGATAAGCTGCCGCCAGTATCGTGGCCAAGCCGTAACCCACCGTGCGCAGTTTCAGGAATTTGGTTTTACCCCCGTCAAGCTCCCGCTCGGAGGTATAACGAATCAGACCACGCTCCCAACCCTGCTTATCCATAATCCCATCACAGGCATCAATACATAAGGCACAGTGGATACAGTTAATCTGCAAACCGTCACGAATATCAATGCCGGTCGGACACACCTGCACACATAAGCCGCAGTCGACACAATCACCATGCCCCTGCGCTTGCCGGGTCTCACGATTACGTAAATCTTTAATCGGTTTAGCGCGTCCGGCTGTTCCTTCACCACGATTCGGGTCATACGATACAATCGTCGTATCCTGATCAAACATCACACTCTGAAAACGGGAATAAGGGCAAATATGCATACAAACATATTCTTTAATCCAGCCCGCTGCCAGATAAGTCGTACCCATCAGCAAAAAAGCGGTGACATAAGCAGCAGCCGGGGCCGCACCGGTAAAAAAGCGATAGCTCAGATCAAACGCATCGCCCCAATACAGCACAAAGGTCAGCCCTGTCCACAAGGCCAGAAACAGCCATAAAGCATGTGTTCCCAACACTTTAACGAGTTTTTCTTTGTTCCAGGCTTGTTTTTGCAGGCGGAGACGGGCAACACGATCACCTTGAATTTTACGCTCGATAAAACGGAAAGCATCTGTCCACAAGGTTTGAAAACAGAAATAGCCACAAAATACCCGCCCGAACATACTGGTGACGAAGAACAATAAAACAGCAGCGAGAAAGAGGACTGCAGTCAGCCAGAAAACATCCTGCGCATGCATAACAAGGTCAAACAGATAATACCGGCGCGTCTCAATATCAAATAATATCGCCTGATCCGGGCCGACCTCGCGCGTCCAGCGAATCCAGGGCAGAATAAAAAACAAGGCATAGGCCATCGCCATAATGCCGGTCTTCAAACTACGAAAACGCCCTTTCACTGACCGTGGCTGGACGGTGTGCTTGGGCTGAATGACATGAACATTGCTCATACTGGTCTCATCAATCTACTATTCGGGAGCTTCGATCATACGCAATTAGTAATACTTTACCTTGCGCTAGCTCAATAGAAAACCAGTAATTCAGTTTTTTCTAATAGACATTGAAAAAGTAGGACTTTATGGCTCAGGCCAGTAATACCACAACCACCACACTACCTACCAGCAATGCAGCGGCACCGGCAGCCAGTACCCACTTACCACTCCAGTTGATACCCATAAAAGAATCATCAGGCTCATCATCAGCAATCAGCCCTTGAGCGCGGGCCTGCTGAATCTCCTGCTCAAGGCGATAACGCTGGGCAGCTAAGGCTTCATTTTGTAAACGATCCCATTCCATCTGTTCTTTCTTATCCCCGTCTTCGCGTAACTCTGCTTCTTTTGGCATCTTATTCACGATTATTGTTGTCTGCAAAGGGTATATTCAAGAGGAACCGGGGCAAAAGCCCCAGCGGCATCATGACATCAGTGGATATTTTGTCGACATACGGATTAATAGAGGTCATCGGCGTAACAACAATAATAAATAGCCCAGATTCAAGACACTGGATAAAGCAGCCGCAAAATAAGTCAGTGCTGCTGCTTTTAACACCGACTCAGCCTGTGGCAAATATTCATCAGGCACGTAACCCTCTTCCAGTATGGGCATCGCTTTACCAAAGCTGGCATCCCATTCTTCGGGCAGCACAATCAGATAAGTCATAGCCGCCACGATTTGTAATACCACGCTAATAACAATCGGCAGAATCAACGCAACGGGCGACTTCATCATCAGCGCTAAAACAGGTGACAACCACAAGGCATAACCGCCGATACGCCTTATCTGCTCAGCTCGCGGCAGGTACTTGCTACGCAGAAGAAACACATCTTCCTTACGGTGAAACTGAATGGCATGCCCTATTTCGTGCGTGGCAACAGCGACCGCCTTCAACGAACGACCATGAAAGTTACTCGGACTCAGGCGTACCATCTGATCATTCGGGTCAAAATGATCCTGATTTTCCTCAGTTTCCTCAACGCCAATACCGTCCAGCTTAAAGCGTTCAATTAAGTGAGTCGCCAGCTCGCCACCCGTACCCGGCATGCCTTCAATAGTATGACTGTGTTTGCGCATCACGTAACGCACCCACATTTGCGGCGCAAACATCAGTGAAATAAAAACAACGGCAAGTAATGCAAAAATCATCATATAAACCCGGGGAAACTGCCTGAATCATACCGCAACAACTACCTAAATGCAGTTATCCCAACCAACAGCATGTTAAACTCAGCACCATGACTATTGACCTTAAATATACCGGCATGCACCTTGACCGGGGTGACGTACTGCGTCGCAGCACTGAAACACTGGATCAGTTCTGGAACCATGAACAGTGCCGTGTGCTGCCTGTGCTGGAAAACCGCAACTTATTCAGCATTGACCCGTTGCTTAACGGACAGGTTGAAGCCAGTATCTGCCTCCGGTCAGAATTATCACCTTTTCTGGAAAAGGCAGAACATCGCACATTCCTCGGTGTATACGATAAAACCCCTCACTTTTCAGTCGAAATTCACGCTGAATTTCAGGAGGAACTGACCGCATACGTCAGCGGAAAGTTCATTGATCTGCGCAGCGTCGGCCCGCAACTGGAAAAGAACACCGCTGCCCTGCTCGCTTACGCCCGCGCCCTTACCTACTGGCAACGCCACAACCGGTTTTGCTCACTGTCCGGACATGCATTAAAAGCCACCCATGGCGGCCATGTACTGGAATGCAGCGACCCGGAATGCGGCCATACGATCTACCCACGCACCGATCCGGCGGTGATCATGCTGGTTGAGCGCGTGGACGAAAATGGTATCCGTAAATGCTTGCTAGGCCGCCATCCGAATTGGACACCCAAAGCCGTTTCAACACTGGCGGGCTTTGTTGAGCCGGGGGAAAGCCTCGAAGAGGCCGTCAGGCGTGAAGTGTTGGAAGAAGCCGGTATACACGTCGGCAAAGTCAGTTACATCGCCTCACAACCCTGGCCGTTTCCATCTTCAATCATGCTGGGTTTTATTGCTCAAGCAACCTCTGCGGAAATCACTTTAGACACGCATGAACTGGCTGAAGCTGACTGGTTTAGTAAATCTGATTTGCAATCATTCGGTGAATGGGGCGAAGAAAGTGATCGCTACAAATTACCGCGTGGCGACTCAATCTCATCGTATCTGATTCATCACTGGCTAAATTCACCGGATTGCGAGTGATAATTGCCAAGCGTGCATTGACAAGGAGCAAACCAAAAACCTTTTCAGGCTGCTATGCTTTTCCCCCATTAAATATTTAATCAATCATTGGAACACAATTATGTCATACGAATTTAACACGACCCTTCAGACAGGATTTGATGCGGCACTGGAAACCGTCCGTGGCGTACTCATGGAAGAACATCTTGGTGTCATTAGCGAGGTTAATGTACAAGCCATCTTCAAAACAAAGATGGATAAAGACATCCCGCCTTACCGCATTTTCGGAGCCTGTAACCCGAAACTGGCGGCGCGGGTGCTGGAGGTTGAACCTAATGCAGGTACATTATTGCCCTGTAACTTCATTATGTATGAAAATGCAGACGGTACAACCACCATTAGCTTCATGGATCCTGTCACTGTTCTGGGGCTGGCCAACAGCGAAGAAGCTCATGCTGTCGGTGCTGAAGCAAAAGAAAAACTATTGCGGGTTGTCGAAAAGCTATCGGCATAAGATTATCGCTCGCATG
>CACVAV010000321.1 GCA_902727945.1 uncultured Thiotrichaceae bacterium
ACTGCCGGTAGGTTTTTATACTGATACATATAAAACACTTCGACCTTCTGCCGCGCCCACTCGGTCTTTTTCAGGAACTTCACACAACCAGCCAGACTGGGGTTGACCTTAAAGCAATTAATATTCAAATAAGCATAAAGAATATCAAAGCCATAATAACTGATCAGTTCATCCAGCACGGTTTTCAAACCCACACCGTGTAGCGGATTGTTTCTATACGGATTATCTTCATCCGGGCTTTGGTGCTGTAGATTCTCTTCGCTCATGTTAGTCCTTTACTTCCTGATGACAGCCTGCCGCATGCAAAACTGAATTGCACCGGTCAAGCTTCATTGGAACTGTATCAAGGCAAGGGCGACTGCACCATCGTTATCTCCGCTTTTCGGTAGGTTTGGTATAATCGCAATTATCGTCTCAACTTCACTAAAGGAATACTGTATGGCCTGTTTTTTCGGTTTCGGCTCGTTGGTTAATACCGCTACCCACAAATATGAAACACTCACCCCGGCACGGGTGGATGGCTGGGCGCGAGCGTGGGTATACAATGAATTATATGAGCATGCTTTATTGAGTGTAATTCCTGAGCCGGATACCCGGATTCACGGTTTAATGGCTAAAGTGCCCAATGATGACTGGGCCGAACTTGACCTGCGCGAAACCGGATACACCCGTCACGCGCTACAGGCAGGCGGGTGGAACGCAGACACTACCGCAGTACCTATCGCACAAAACGATGTGCAGATGTATATCAGCAATCGCGGTGAAGCCCCGACAGCGGCCACCCCTATTCTCTGGTCATACCTTGAAACGGTATTATCCGGCTACTATCAGGTATTTGGCAGCGTGGGTGTGGAAACGTTTATGGCCACCACACGACAATGGACGGAGGTGCTGGATGATCGCACGGCCCCGCTTTACCCACGTTACAGGCCGGTGACGGAAGGCGCGGCGAAGGCTGTGGTGCTGCCGGTTATTGAAGGGCTGAATATACGTTAAGAACGGCGACACACCCGATAACCAGTGTGTCCACCCTCATCCTATGATAAAAACCGCTTACTTATTACGACCGATACAGTTCAGGTCAGCAAACGACTGCTCTAACCTCTCCACAAAAGCGGCTTCACCGGCACGCAACAGTTTACGGGGATCGTAGTACTTCTTGTTAGGCAAATCGGCACCTTCAGGATTACCAATCTGCTCAGCCACGTAGTCCCTGTACTCCTGATAATAATCCCGCACGCCACAGTTAAAGGCCCACTGCATATCCGTATCGAGGTTCATCTTGATCACACCATACTCAATTGACTTGGCAATATCCTCGGGCGAAGAACCGGAACCTCCATGAAAAACAAAGCTCACCGGTTTCGTACCCGCAGCATCCAGTTGCTCCTCAGCGTAACGCTGAGAGTTTTCAAGAATCTCCACCGATAACTTCACATTACCCGGACGATAAACACCGTGGACGTTACCAAAGGCGGCTGCAATAGAAAAATTCGGGCTGATTTTGCTCAGCTTATCAAAGGCATAATAGACTTCTGACGGGTGTGTATAAAGCTTACTGGCATCTACTTTTGAATTATCAACACCGTCTTCCTCGCCGCCCGTAATACCCAGCTCAATCTCCAGACCAATATCAATTTTACTCATCCGGGTCAGGTATTTTTCGCAGATCCCGACATTCTTTTCCAATGTCTCTTCTGACAAATCCAGCATATGCGAACTGAATAATGGCTTACCGTGTTTAGCGTAATACGCTTCCTGAAAATCCAGCAAACGGTCGATCCAGACAATGTTTTCCAGCGAACAATGATCTGTGTGTAAAACAACCGGCACCCCATACATCTCGGCCACCTGATGTACATGCATCGCAGCGGAAATACAACCCGCTGCAGAAGCCTGCATGGTGTCATTTTTCAGACTTTTTCCGGCATAAAAGTGACCGCCACCAAATGAAAGCTGCACAATAACGGGTGATTGTACCTTCGCGGCAGCTTCTATAATGCCATTCACGCTGCTGGTTCCAACCGCATTAACACCCGGCAACGCATAACCGTTTTGCTTGGCATCCGCATATAAATCCATCAACTCCTGACCATATAACACGCCAGACCGAAATTTACTCATAGTTTACTTCCTTAATATACAGTGGGAATACTGACAACAGTGCGCATGAACAGCCGCTAACTGCTGCCAATGCTAACTGCCTTAATGTTCGCCACAATAATACCACTAATTGGCATTAGCGTATCAAGAACATCAGATACCCGTGACACCGCTATTGACCAGCAGATAAGCACTACGAAGGTTAATTATGTGAGGAGCTTATGATGATTAATATTTTTATAGCGCTCCTGAAAAGCAAAAAGGACAGCAATGCTGTCCTTTTTGGGTGCAACTAAATAAATTTAGTTGGTAATTTACAGCGCTACGATGTTAGCAGCCTGTAAACCTTTTGGACCCTGTTCAGTGTCAAAAGAAACTTTTTGACCTTCATCCAAAGATTTGTATCCATCACCAGTGATAGCACGGAAATGAGCAAATACGTCAGCTCCGCCATTGTCCTGAGTGATAAAGCCGAAGCCTTTTTCTGCGTTAAACCATTTTACAGTGCCGGTAGTTTGATTAGACATTTTATGTCTCCTGAAGTTAAATTAATTCACACACCTAAGCGTGTCTTAGACGGAGTAAGATTACTATATAAAAAAAGGGGGTGAATATCTTCAGAACGTACAGATTTGCTGATGAAGCAGTGTGACGAAGTGTTCAATATCTTTTTTACTCTAAAAATTTACTCAAAATAAGCCCGTATCTCAGACTCGCAGACAACATAGCACAGGCTTTCAATGATTTATATATAATTTTTCGTCTAAGCAGCCAGACGCTCCACCGCCTTCACCACACCGCGCAACTCAGCCATGCCTTTTAAGCGGCCCAGATACGAATACCCGGGATTCACTGTTGAGCCTTCTTCAAACGCCAACAGATGGCCATGATCAGGCCGCATAAAAATTTCATTGCTGCGAGCTTCATTGTTTTCAGCTTGCAGCAATGCCTGAACAATCCCGATCATATCAAGATCACCATCCAAGTGCTCAGACTCATAAAACGAACCATCATCATCGCGACTGACATTTCTGAGGTGTGTGAAGTGAATACGATCAGCGTATTTACCCGCCATGCTCACCAGATCATTATCAGCACGGGAACCAAAGGAACCGACACAGAAAGTCAGACCATTGGACGGGCTATTCACCGCATCAAACAA
>CACVAV010000322.1 GCA_902727945.1 uncultured Thiotrichaceae bacterium
CACCCGCTAATTGATTGATATACCAGCCAATACACAAAGGCTGTTCCAGCTCGCCGCCTTCTTCCGTAAACGGCTCACCCGGACGCGGCTCCAGTTTTTCTTCCGACGCACACCGGAACCGGCTACGGCTTTCATCCGGCGAGAAATCCAGCTTCAAAGCCCAGCCATAATACTTCACCAACCAGGCACTCATTTCCGCCACAGTCATCTGTGCATCAATCACCGGCAGGCATTGCTCATCCGCATTCATGCAACCCGTCAGGCCATCGACCAACTCCGGATAAGGCTCCAGCATCAACATGGCCAGCATCTCCTGACCTTCCAACGATAACGATCGTTCAGCCCACCGATACAAACGATCCCAGCCATAATCAGGCTGATGTTTAAAGGGTATCAGGTACACCTGTAAACGCCGGATATCGGACTTCAGCCCCACAATCTTAGATTGTTGTAGCGGATGTTCAGATGGCCATTGCTGCGCATTAATCCAGCTACGCGCCAAAAATTTGCGGAACCACTCAAATGACTCATCATCCACCTGTCGTATGGAGCGGACACGGGCAATCGCTTCCTCCCGCGCCATTATCCAGTTATTCAGCAACATCGGGGAATTCATTAAAAACGGTGCCATACCCAAACCGTTAGAATTACCCACGCCGATAGAACGGCGCAAAGCCGGTTCCAGCGTCACCGCCTGATCACCACCCTTCACCGCCGCCATGTGCTCTACCAGATCCAGGGTAAACGCCCGGATCAGCCAAACACTTAGCATTTCAGCCTGAAACGGCCCGGCCAACTCTTCACGCTGACAGATCAGATCCCGATCTGCTGCACCAAATTTACCGGAACCATACACCGCCGTGGTGCGCATCAGATAACCCACTGATTCAATCTGCGCCTGCTCCGGTTGTTGGCCTGCTGCCAGGGTATCTGCAACATAATCAAACAGCCTCACTGAACGGTTCGCCTGCAACAAACTCAGCTCGGAAGAACTGATCCGCCCCACTTCCTGCTTAGGTACATTCTGTATCAGACGCTGTAAATCGGCCTCATCCGGCACACCGTCAAACAAGGTAAACGTTGCGTCCCAAGCCTCAGCAATGACCCGCTCAGAACGTTGCTCCGGTGACAAATCATGTGCGGAAGCTATCAGTGAATACGTCCGCTCCGGCCCTTTGGCCTGATAGACCGCACAGCCCACACCCTGATTATCAATCTCCCAAAGAGTTCGTTCAAACGTCCAATTATCCCGTTTCAGGCGACGCAATAAGGTACGCATGAAGGAAAGGCGACCCTGATGGGCGCTGCCCATACGGGCGAGGCGCATGACCTGTTCGGGTAAACGGCGTGGAATGTGGGTTGCAATGATTGGGGTGTCGTGAGTCATGAATACTTACCTTTAGCTATACCGCAGCAAAATTCTCCGGGAAAAACCGGAACCAGTTATTTCCCATAATCGCATGAACTTCAGTTTCACTAAAGCCGGTCTTTTGCAAGCCAGCCACAATATTCAGAAAATGTTGCTTCCCTTCAAACCAATCCGGCATATCCGGAAAACCGGGCGCTGCCGCTGAACCTTCACCATAATCAATTTGTATTGCATTTTGATTTATTTCTTCACCATCCAACCTGACTGAAAACCAAACTTAAAGGCTTCTTTGATCACAGTGAAACTAATTACCGGTGCTTTGTCGCTGGCGGATGAGTCTGTTGACTGTTGCCCGGAAGTGCTGGCAAATGCGATACCGGACAAGGTGAATAAGGTGATGGCGGTAATGGCTAATTTTTTGGCTGACTTTTTCATTTTACTATCCTCAGGTTCTATTGTGTTGACATCAGGAGACTATAAAATGTTCAAAGTATTAATAATGTGACGTAGTTACCTTTTTGTTGTGAACTGATTCCGTTCCTCCAAAAATCAACAGGAACGGAACCGACACCAAACCATTTACTCCGGCTTGGTGTACATATCAAAATTCTCGGTGTAGTCGTCAATATGCTCAGTCAGCATTTTTTTATATTCTTCAGTGAAATAACGAATCACTTCGTCGCGCTCGGCCTTGAAAGCTTCTACAGTATCGAAATCAATCGCACTGATATAAGCGTTATAACGTGACACAGCAAACATGGCTGATGCACTGACATCACCCGGTGTGACATCGCCCTTCACCTGTTCATTTGCCAGATGGATCATCGCATCCGCACGTTTGTAAAAAGTTGTATCGTCAGCCATTTTGCATCCCTGTCTCAATCATTGATAAAAGTTATTAACTAAAAAAAGCCCACCTGGAAGATGGGTTTCACTTTATAACATCAACGGGCAGAAACCCGAAGAAATCAGCAAAAATTATGTGTCATCCCGACCCTGCGGGGCATCGTAATATTCAACCATTTCTCATTGAGCACAGGCAATAAAAGCAGCCACTGGCCTGCCATCGTCCAACACCTCCACCTCATCCAGTAAAATTTCATACCCGGTAAATACTTCACTCAACTCGCCGGGCTTTAACAAAAACGCCGGATTGCGCGGGCGACCTACCTGCGTATTTTCACAACCCGGCATAAAGGTCTGATAAATAATGACTCCGCCAGGTTTCAGCAGTTTTTTAAGATAAGGCAATAATGGCCGGTGTAAATACCGTGCCACTGACACCAGATCAAAACCTTCACCACTGAACATGGTGAAAGGATCATCACCGGTTTCCAAATCACACTGCACCGTCTCAACAGCTACCCCGCTGTGCTGAGCCAGCACCGCCACGCGCTGCAAAGCATCTTCTGAGCGATCCACACCCGTCATCTGCCAACCCTGCTGTGCCAGATAAACCATATCCCGCCCTGCCCCACAGGCAATGTCTAAGCCCGTACCCGGCTGGATATTATTTGCGGGTGCGATTTCTTCAACAAAGCGCTGCCACAATAGAGCCGGTTGCCAGAGTTGTGCTGACTGACTGCCGGTTTCTAACTCACCTGCCGCCATCAATTGCTGCTTTAGTTGCTCAGTCCAGATAATTTGTTCTGCCACGGTGTGCCCCCGGTCAATCAGGTAGTTCATTGCAGTGGCCAGATCTTGCTCAGCACCACATAAAGTTAAAGCTTGCGAGCGTTTGGGCAGTTCATGCATGCGCCCGAACAATTGCCCGGCGGGTAGCGAGCAAGCGCCTTTTATATGCCCGGTTCGGTAAGCTGCCAGCAGGCGGCAGTCGATTAGTGCAGGGTTATTCATATTGTCTATCTTCCAATTTGGTTTACAACG
>CACVAV010000323.1 GCA_902727945.1 uncultured Thiotrichaceae bacterium
CCAGTTCCACACATTTCTGGATGGTCAGATCCATTTTGTCGGGTTTGATAATGCTTTGCACTAAAGTCAGGTGCAGGCTTGACTCCCGTTCTATCGGATCAAATGCCAAAATGCTGGCACTGGCTTTACGCTTACTGACATCACTGAGTTCAGCCAGACATTCGCCTCCCTCACCATTGAAGATAATTAACGGATCACCGGCTTTCATTCGCAATACCTGAATGGCATGGCGAAACAGTTCGGTGGGTAATTCCAATGTCTGGTTAACCAGCAAAGGTTGGGCTAAATAGAATCTGGGTATACGCATCGTCAGATTATCGCAAGTCATGAATGATTTGTCGGTATATTTATTACTGTGAAGGTTTAAAACTTTCTTACAAAGCATATCTGTGAAATCCAACCTTCTGAGTAGATGGGGTTCGTCTCATCCTGATGGCTATTGTTAGAGTGGAATCCAGATTTGCTCATTTTAACAAAACGGGGAACACCATGAGTCCAGTGAGTGTACAACAGGAACAATTGCCGCAGGAATGCAGGGAAGTAGCGCCCTCCGTGGTGACTCTTGATACGTGGCGTGACAACTGGGATGCTTGGGTGAACAAGTATATCCAGCCAGGTATACGGGAAGGTTATTTTGATCTGGTGGTCGAGCAGTTGCATGATGATATTTACCATTTCCCGTTGTTTACCTATGAATTTTGTGCGGAATTAATCGAGCACACAGAACAAAAAGCAAACTGGACAAAGGATCGTCATCAGTTTTACCCCACCAATGATGTTCTGTTGTCTGATTTGGGGCTACAGCAGATGTACCGCCGTGTACTGGAAGTGTTTTGCCACCCTGTGGCGCGAATGCATTGGAAGTTAGAAGGCGATCGTTGGATGAACACGATGGTTGATGAGAGTTTTGTTGCGCGCTATAAGGCGGAAGAGCAGCAATCACTGGCAGTACACAGTGACTTTTCTGATTATAGCTTCACGGTAGGACTGAATACGGATTTTGAAGGTGGTGGGACCTGGTTCCCGCGTCAACAGATTTTGGCAAACCCGCGTGGTGGTTATTGCACATTATTCCCCAGCATGACGCACCCGCATGGTGGCCGCCCGACTATTCGTGGTACGCGTTATATTCTGGTGTCATTTTGTCGCCGTGCCAACCTCTATACCGACAATCCGGGCTAGTTATCTCATCCGGCTTTTATTACCGCAGCCCAAACCGTAAACTGTCGTCATTATTATTACAGGGTAGCGTGTTGCCATGAACATGGAAAAAGTCATATTTGGTTTTTTTATTGTATTAGCCTTAACGCTGAATTTTGGCTTTTTCATCGGTGATATAGATAATCCGCAACATCATCATGTGTTTGAGTTATTTGCAGCGGTGGTGGTCAGTTTGATTTCAACCTTGCTGAAGTTTGGTGACCGCACTCATCTCGGAGCAATCCTGTTGGCGACCAGCCTGGTGGCTGATTTACAGTTAATTATTGCTGCACTGATCTGGGGCTGGGCTGAGCATGTGAATCCGGGGGGGATGACGCCGGAGATTATGGTGTCTATTGTTTCGTTGTCCGGTGGTGCTTTATTAGCCAATATAACCTCCGTTGTATTGTTGGTGGCTGAAACTATTACTATGCGTCGCTAATGCCGGGACTTTTTTACATTTTACTACGGCGGTTGCGTGTTCCGCTGATTCTACTGGTTATCATTTATGCGATTTCGATAGTCGGTTTGGTACTGATTCCGGGACTGGATGATCAGGGTAATGTCCGGCAAATGTCCTTTTTCCATGCTTTTTACTTTGTCAGTTATATGGCATCGACGATTGGTTTTGGTGAAATACCTTATGCGTTTACCGATGCCCAGCGTATGTGGGTGACGTTTACGGTTTATGCCTCGGTGATTGGCTGGCTGTATAGCATTGGTTCGCTATTGGGTGTATTACAGGATCCTGCTTTCCGGCGGTTGCGTAATGAATACCTGTTCCGGCGCAATGTTGCGCACCTGCATTCGCCGTTTTACCTGATCTGTGGTTATGGTGATACCGGCGCAATACTGGTCGAAGCTTTGGCGGAAGAGGGGATTAAGTCGGTGGTGATTGATCCGGATGAGAATAATATTAATGAGCTGGATTTGAAAGATTACCGACGCCAGCCGTTAGGGGTTGTTGGTGATGCCTCTCACCCCACCGTGCTGGAATCAGCGGGTGTTACCAGCCAGTATTGCCTGGGGGTGATTGCACTGACTGATTCGGATCAGGTGAACCTGTTGATTGCACTGAGCACCCATTTATTAAACCCTGATACGCGCTTTCTGGCGCGGGCTGATTCGGAAGAAGCGGTCGCCAATATCCGTTCTTTCGGGCATAACATCGTTGTTAATCCATTTGAGGCATTTGCGGAGCGCTTGGTGTTAGCATTGAAATGTCCGGGACATTATACGTTGCTGGAGTGGATGACGGGTGTACCCAATGAGCCTTTTCCAGAGCCTAGTTTTCCGAAGCATGGGCATTGGGTTATTTGTGGTTACGGGCGTTTTGGCCAGACCTTGCATGAGCAATTAATCAGTTCCGGTATTGAGTCC
This sequence comes from uncultured Thiotrichaceae bacterium, assembly GCA_902727945.1. Classification (GTDB taxonomy): domain Bacteria; phylum Pseudomonadota; class Gammaproteobacteria; order Thiotrichales; family Thiotrichaceae; genus Thiolinea. The sequence goes on from CACVAV010000323.1 coordinate 2,581, forward strand.
AGTATTATTGAACCCCTGCCGCAGGATAAAAATTTACCAGGGCTGATTATGGGCAATGGTACGGGCGCTCAGACCTTGATTAGGGCAGGTGTGCGTGAGGCAACAGGCATCATTGCCGGGACAGATAATGATGGTAATAATTTGTCTATCCTGATGACGGCTCGTGAATTGAATCCTGCTATTTTCATGGTGACAAGGCAGAATAATCGTGAGAATTCACTGATTTTTGACCGGGCTGATTTTCACCTGACGATGAAGCGTGGTGACGTGGTGGCACACAAAATTTTTGCATTGCTGCGCACGCCATTACTGAGTGATTTTTTATCATTGGCGGCGGATAAAAGTGAGGTGTGGGTTAACCAGTTATTGAGCCGGATTCTGGGAGTGATGGATGAAAATGTACCTTATCTTTGGGAGCTGAAAATTACCAAAAGTCGTACTCCGGCTTTGTATCATGCCTGTAAACCTTTGAAAATTGAGAGCAAGCCATCTGTGCCGGTGCCTTTGTTTACCTTGCTGCGCAACCCGCATGATCGCGAAAAAAACCTACCGGTGATTCCTTTGTTATTGAAGCGTGAAGGCGCTGTTTTACTGCTACCGGATGAGGACGTGGCGTTGCAGGTGAGTGACCGGATTCTGATGTGTGCGACGCGGAGTGTGCGGCG
>CACVAV010000324.1 GCA_902727945.1 uncultured Thiotrichaceae bacterium
ATCACTTCTTCCGTCAGATCAACCGCACCGACCAATTTAGGGAAATACTTCCCCGCAAAAGTAAAATACCGGCGATACACTTTGCGCAATAAATCCTGACGCGCCACCGGCATATTTTTAGGATCTTGCGTACCGATAAAATAATGACACTTATCAGTACACGCACCACATTTGACACAAATATCCAGATAAACCTGTAACGAGCGGTAACGACCACGCAAATCGTCCATCTTCTCCAGCGCACGATTCTTCCAGTCCGGAACCAATTCCCAGTTATCGTTTTCATCCTTGCCAAAGTCAGTCGGGAAGTTCATCGCTTCCTGAAAATCAGGCTTAGCAATAAAAGGCCCGCTGCCCTTCATGGTATCGCGCACGATACCCGGAATTTCTACGTATCCTTCGCCATTTAGTTTAGGTACTTCGTAATCTGCCACTTCGCCCTACCTTGAGAAAATATTGGTCTGCTTAATCACGACAAGTCTTTACCTGTCTTGCCTGGCTTTTCCAGCTCCAGCGCCCAGTCCGATACATGACGTTGTTCACGCGGATTGTCACGCTGATTACGGGTTGGACTGAAAAATACACCCGGTGCATGTAATAACTTACTGATCGGAAAAATGATCATTAAGAAAGCCACCAGAAACAAATGAACCAGCACAATCGGATCAGCCGGTAATGGCTGCCAATCGAAATACATCAGGCCCTGAAAAAAAGCTTTAACCTGCGTCACATCAACCTTTTGCACAAAGGTCATCATCATGCCGGATGCACCGATCAGAATGAGTAACAACAACATCAGGTGATCAGACGGCGCTGAGATATAACGCACCCGATCCACAAAAATACGCCGCGCCGACAAACCTACTAAACCAATAACCATCGCGAAACTTGCGTACTTACCAAACGGCTGCAGGAACAACAGCACTGCATTCATATCCATAAAATAACGCGTGTGGCGAATCAGAACCAGCCACAATGCCATGTGAAATAACATGGCAAAAATCCAGGTGAACTTGCTGGAACGGAACAAACTTTCGAAAAACACTACCTCACGAAACATCCGCCAAACCACACCACCACGGGTAATAGGCGCGGGCGTCGTAGGAATCTTTAATGGTGCAGGGACTTTTGAATACTGGTAAATTTTACGACCAACACCAATAACCAGTATCAGCGTTGCAATCCAGAACAACAGTCCGTAAAGGATACTTACGAATGTCACGATCCACTCCTAATAGAAATCTCTTCTGAAAACCTGTGATGAATTTATTGACAGGGCTTTAGGGGAGATTTATTGCAATAAAAGCCAAATCCTCCCTGCCCCTCCTTTTTCAAAGGAGGGAGCTCTCCAGTAAAATTAGTCGCTTACTGGATGGCCTCCCCCTTTGAAAAAGGGGGAACGAGGGGGATTTATTTACACGCAACCAGTAGGCTTAGGCAAACCAGCGTACTTACAAGCCTGCTTACCAGGTCCATAAGGGAACAAGCTGTAAAGGTACTTTGAATTACCTTTGTCTTTACCCAAACGCTTACCCACTGCTTTAGTCAGAACACGAACCGCAGGCGCGATTTGGTATTCTTCATAATATTCACGCAGGAAGTTGATAATATCCCAATGCTCATCACCCAGCTCTACGTCTTCGCCTGAAGCCAGTGCTGTTGCGATTTCCGGCGTCCAATCACTCAGATTTTCCAGATAGCCTTCTTCGTCCAACGCGATACTTTGTCCGTTAATTTCCAGTGCCATGTCAGGCCTCCTGATTTTAATACTTTAAAATAATGCTTAGATCCAGCCAATTAAACTAAATCAAAGCCAACTTTGTGTTTTTTCGTTGTTAGCGGCCAGATCAACAAAACCGGCATAATCAACAACCTGAATCCCCTCAGCAACACGATTTTCCTGCATGCCACGTGCTGCTAAATCAGCACCCAGCACATAAACAGATTTATCAGCCATAGCCACTTTAATCTGTTCAATAAAATTTGAACCATCAATTGCACCCACTACTGCATCCTCGATCAGTAGCACTGAATCACCTTCCAGTGCGTGACCCAAACAGCTGGCCAGCGCATTCCGCTCGAAGGGCGACTTGTTCACGATATGTAACATTGACATAAGTAATCCCCTTGATCAGAAACTCAGTGTGACGTCTTGTTCAGACAAAACCTGTGCCATTTCAGCACGCGACACGATTTTGACAGATGGCTTTTCAGCCCAGTCATCATCTTCGTCTTCGTACACAATCGGCATCAGGTCATCTTCAGTCAGGCCACGCTCTTCCAGTGATTCTCTTTCAACATAAAACTTATTGACGTCATAATCACCCAGTGCGTTATAAGTCGCGGAAAAGCCTTTCATACCAATGCCCTTAGTATCCTGGCCTTTAGCGATCTGATAAACACCGTCATCGATAAACGCGAGACTAACATCCTGCTCAAATGCCGCCGCAATCAACACCACTTCCAGCGACTCCAGCGCGTAAACTGTGCCATAGGGAGCTTTACGGTTCACATACATGAATTTTTTACTCATGATTTTCTCCCTTAGTCGCCGAACACAACGGTGCGATCAGCTTCAATGTTGCCATCGATCAACTGACCCAAACCGGAAATACGAAAGCCGGGTGCGATATTGTTCGCATCCAGACCCTGGCGCTTAGCTTCATCAGCATCCATCAAACCACGACGTTGAGCCGCAGCAATACAAATCACCAAGTCAACACCGTGTTCTTCTGCCAACGCTGACCATTCGTTTTGAATTAATCGATCATCTTTCGGCGGAACAGCTAAACGTGTGCCATTGTTTACGCCGTCGTGGTAGAAAAAAACACGAAAAATCTCATGTCCTTTTTCCAAAGCAGCGCGGATAAACTGAAGTGCACTATCAGACGACTGATGCTGATAAGGGCCTTCATTTACCAGAATTGTGAATTTCATTCGGTAGTCCTTAAACAGTCAGATCAGAAACGGATATGCGTAGAAGAGTTCAGGTTATTACGCGCACCACGCCAGTTATCAATATGATACTTAGTGAACGGCAGACCGGTTACTTCAAAGAAACGTGGCCAGCCAATACGCTCAACCCATTCATTCATACGCTCCCAATCCTTAGCACCTTCTTTGTAGCACTTGAGGATTTTCTTCACGATAGCTGTCGCTTCCGGCCAACGGGGTGGGTTATTCGGGATACCCGCTGCCACCAAACGCTGGAAAGTCGGCTTGCCACGTGCATTGGAGTG
>CACVAV010000325.1 GCA_902727945.1 uncultured Thiotrichaceae bacterium
ATAATGTGATCAAACATTTTTTTACTTCTTTGAATCAGGTCAGCAAATTCCTCCATGTTGAGTGTATCGACCGGGTCAACGACAGCAGGGCCTGCTGTCAGCGCTGTGAAAAATACCGATGAATTTTTCAACTCACATTTATGTGCTTTCATCGCATTATGATAAATGTAATTAGTCAGGCCTCGCTCGTTCTGGAGTCCTAATTTTTTATGGATGCTGGGTTTGCGTAAATCAGCATCCATCAGTAAAACTTTTTTACCGGAATTGGCTAATGATGTTGCGAGAAAGAGTGCAATAGTACTTTTTCCATCACCTGCATTAGGGCTGGTGATATGTAGTGTTTGCGGGATTTCATCAAGGTGGTTGCCTAACTGCAAAGTCGTACGCAGGTAACGCAGTGCCTCAGCAGTTTTTGGGTGCAGGGCATCAGCAGTGGAAAGGTTGCCAAAGCCTAACAGACCTTTTTTAATTTCAGGCACAGATGAGAGCACAGGGTACTTGCCTGATAGTTGTTTTAGTCCTTTTTCGTTTCTGATTTTGGGTGCAAGCATTTCTTTGGTCATCACGAATAAGCTGTATAAAACGAAGCCTAATAACCCACCTAATAACAGGTATTTGCTATAGGATAAACCGTCTTTTCTTGAGGGTAGTTCAGCTGAATCGACAATGGCAACGTTATCACCGGGAACGGGGCCAATCACATCGATTTCCTTGAGACGCTGTAGCAAGCCGTCATAAAGATTTCGGGATGTGTCCACTTCACGTTTTAAGCTGGTGTAACCAATGCTGTTTTCATAAAATTTAAGCAGGTCACTTTCCAGTTTGCTGATTTCACGTTTCAATTGCTTTTCTTCACTCAATGTTGCGGCATAATTAGCCTTCATGTTCTGGTTGGTATTACTGCGAATATTTCGTGATTCAGTATTTATATACTGGCTGAGCTGGTCAATCTGGCGCTTGAGTTCCTGCATTTCCGGATAAGCTGGTTTGAATAGGCTCTGTTTAGCCTGATATTCTGCTTGTAGTGTGCTCAGTTGCTGCTTTTTTGCCTGAACCACCGGGTCTGCCTCTGCGTTCAATAAGGTATTAATGCTGCGTTTGTTCTGATATTGGCTTTCAGCATCGATACGACGGCTTTTGGCTTTAATATAAGCTTCATTCAGTAAGGTGATGTTATTAGCAATGGTGGATACATCACTATTGGTGTCCACAATTTTATTAGTGCGGGCATAAGTTACTAATTTTTGCTCAGCCTCCTGCATTTTCTGGCGTGAAACTTCGATTTGTTCCTCCAGGTAATCTTTAGCATTTTCGGAGTATTTCACCTTGTCTTTATGCCTGAGGTGAATAAAAGTATCTATATAAGCTGTCAGGATTTCTTTCGATAATTCAGGGTCTTGTGATGTGTAATGAATGTCAATCACGCGTGAGCGTCTTACAGGGTTAATCGTCAGGTTCTTAAAGAAAATTTCTTCAGCGGTCACAGTATCCTTCGGTAAGTCAGTTTGTCCGCTACCAGAGAAGAAAGACTTTGCCCAAGTGGATAGCTCTTTTAACGTGTTGGTTGCAATGTAGACGGGAGCAGCAAATTTCTTTTCATCTAACAGGTTTTTTTCGATAGCCAGGTCATCAATAACTTTTCTGGCAAGGTCACGGTTTCGTAGTAGTTTGTATTGTGTGTTGTAGAAAACATCATCATTGACATAAGACGGTGGCCTGGAAGTATCCACGTCATAATCAAGAATACGGGTGTGATCCGTTTCAATTTTAATTGAGGATTTTGATGTGTACGTTTTATTTGTCAACAGCCCAAACGCTAGCATGAGTGCTGAAAATAGCAAAATAGCCGGGAGAATGTATTTCAATCCTCTTTTCCATGCTGCCCAGTAATCCTCTACTGAAAAATTTGGCGTATCAATATGATTACTCTCATGAATGAAAGCACTAATTGCGGGTTGTTTCATCAAATTAGCTGATTGTCCTGACACCATGATGTCCAGTTCTGTGTTTTGAGTGTTATTTTGATTGTTCATCATAAATTCCAATGATTGCTATTTTAGGCAACTGTACCTTTGTATTTGATGGATAGGTTTGTGCTATAGAGCTTGATGAATTCATCTGATATGAATGACCAGGTATAGTTTTTGTACGCATGTGCCAGCAAGTTCCGGCCAATTAGTTGCCTTTTTGCTACGTGCTTTGTGACATACTCTAGCTGTTGTTGTAGCGCTTTGTGATCGTTGAGAGGATAGGTTAGCCCTTTGTTATCAAGAGCTTCTGTGTTAGCAGGAATATCACTGGCGATGCAGCAGCATGAAAAGCTCATGGCTTCTAATAATGTAATGGGCAGGCCTTCTATCCGTGAAGGCAGGATGTAGGCTAATGCATTACTGTACCACTCAACCAGCTCGTCATCATAAGCTGGCCCGACAAATAAAATATTCTTATTGCTGCCCGCCAGTGTTTTTAGTTTAGTTACATAATCGGTATCTTCAGGTCTTTCTTTGCCCACGATAATCAGCTTAACCGGCGTATCTTCAAGCCCGATATAAGCTGAAATTAGCTCTTCAATATTTTTTTCCTGAGACAGTCTTCCCACATATAAAAAGTACTCAGATTTTTTAACACCATGTCTTAGTATCTTTGATGCTGACAAAGGTTTTTTAGGTGAAATGCCTGATGGAATATAAGTGACTGATTTTTTGTATTTTTCTTCGTAATAGTATTTGAGGTTTTTTGAAACAGCACTGGCGTCGTTAGCAAAAATAAACGTCAGTTTCTCTGAAATATGAAAGAATGTCTTTGCAATTATGTTCCATGAACTTCTTTCCCATTCATGCCCATGGCTCTGGAAGATTGTTTTACGGCCTGCTAAGCGAGGTATAAATGAAAAAATGCTTGGGCCTATAGCATGGTAGTGAACTATATCTAATTCAGGAACCTTGAACTGGTGCAGGCTGGCCATGAAAACGAGCACAATTTTCTCAAGGTATTTATGATGTATAGTTGGCAGTGGGTAGAAAAGGACACCGTCCTGCCTGAAGGGAGTTGGGTATTCCGGGGTTTTTATGCAGTAAACGATTACCTCGTGGCCTGACCTGACCAGCCGTTTCCCCAGCTCTACCGTATACGTTTCAATCCCACCAATAATGTCAACTCCTTTGATAGCTATAAATGCAATCTTCATTCTGACACCTACCTTTAATAATATTTATTTATGTGTAGTCTATCTATCAG
>CACVAV010000326.1 GCA_902727945.1 uncultured Thiotrichaceae bacterium
TGCTGGGCAACGGTACCCTCAGTGCACCGATAGATATTTTTGACTTATTGATGCATGCTCTGCCGGTCACTATTTTAATCCTTAAGCTGCTTTTTCAGAAAAAAGACACAGAATAGCGCCTTGATTTCTACTTGCCGTAATGATCAGTCGGGGTATAATCGCCGCGCCTGATAGTCAGCTACGGATGAAAACTTCCTACGGCTATCAATTCATTAACTGGGTTCCCTCACCCCCATTGACAAAAAGGTCTGACATGACTGCTCTTTCAGCTCAAAAACAGCGTGCGCTGTTGATTCTCGTTTTATTTCACCTGTTTATTATCGCCGCCAGTAATTACCTGGTACAGATTCCGGTCACCATTTTCAGCTTCCAGACTACCTGGGGCGCGATTACCTTCCCGTTTATTTTTCTGGCCACTGACCTGACCGTACGTATTTTCGGTGCGGCTTTAGCACGGCGGATTATTTTCACGGTGATGCTGCCCGCGCTGATTATCTCCTATGTGTTCTCGGTATTATTTTTCGAGGGTCAATTCCAGGGCTTAGCCGGACTCAGTGAATTCAATACCTTTGTCGCGCGTATTGCCTTCGCCAGCTTTATTGCCTATGTTATCGGCCAAGTGTTGGATGTGCAGATTTTCAATCGTCTGCGCGCACAGCGCCAATGGTGGGTAGCACCGGCAGCTTCCAGTGTCATTGGCGGATTACTGGATACCCTCCTGTTTTTTAGCATTGCTTTCTACCAAAGCTCAGATGAGTTTATGGCTGCCAACTGGCCTGAAATTGCAGCGGTTGATTATGCGTTCAAATTATTGATTAGCATGGCCTTATTTGTTCCGGCTTATGGTATTTTCATGAAGACAATTGCACAACGTGTGGCTCCTGCTGCACAATAGCTATTTGTAGCAGCACGGTTGCTAAGATTCTGAAATGATGACATTAATCCCGAAACACTGGCAACGTCCTGAAATCCTTCTGTACCTGTTTGCAGCAGCAGTACCCATTTCATTTAGCGTCTGGCAGGCCTTGCTGAATAATTTCGCCATTGAGCAGGCTGCGTTTACTGGTGTGGAAATGGGCATTCTGCAAAGCCTGCGTGAAATACCCGGCTTTCTGTCCTTCCTGGTGGTGTTTGTTCTTTTAATCATGAAAGAACAAACACTGGCTTTTATTTCCATGCTGATTTTAGGTATCGGGACGGCCATTACCGGTTTATTCCCCAGTGTGCTCGGGCTTTATTTCACCACAGTACTGATGTCGATTGGCTTTCATTATTTTGAAACCGTGAAACAATCGCTGTCTTTACAATGGCTGGACAAATCAACAGCGGCACACGGCATGGGCAAAATTATTGCCGTCGGTTCCTTTGTTTCCCTGCTGGGCTACGGACTGGTTTATGTCACCATTAAATGGCTTGAATTACCCATGCCCACGGTGTACCTGCTGGGCGGCGGAATCACCGTTGCTTTAGCCCTTTACTGCTGGTTCGCCTTTCCTCTCTTCCCGGAATATGAGGAGCAGAAAAAATCCATCGTACTGCGCAAACGCTATTGGCTGTATTACGCGCTGGAATTTATGTCCGGTGCCAGACGCCAGATTTTTGTGGTGTTTGCCGGTTTCCTGATGGTGGAAAAATTCGGATTCGATGCCTCAGCCATTGCAGCCATGTTCATCCTCAATGGCATTCTGAATATGTTCGCTGCGCCCAAAATAGGCAAACTCATCGTCCTGTGGGGCGAACGTAAGGCACTGACGATTGAATATATCGGCCTGATTATTATTTTTCTGGCTTATGCGGTAGTTGAAAATCCGTGGATTGCGGTGAGTTTATACGTGCTGGATCACCTGTTTTTTGCGATGGCCATCGCCATGAAAACCTACTTCCAGAAAATTGCTGATCCCAGTGAAATTGCCCCAACAGCAGGTGTTTCTTTCACCATCAATCACATCGCAGCGGTGGTACTGCCGGTCTTATACGGCGTATTATGGCTGGTATCTCCGGCGCTGGTATTTGTCAGCGGCGCTATACTGGCGGGCGGGTCATTGATTTTATCCCGACTGATCCCGCTTCATCCGGAAGATGGTAATGAGGTGGACTGGCCGGTATTTTTACGCCATAAAGTTGCCTGAACACTGCCTAATTCAATGGCTAAAATACAAGCGCTGGCAAGCTTACACTAAGCCGCTGTATTTTATGCCGGCCTTTTTACCTTGTATACAGACACCGGAAATATGTTTCACTTCCAACACTTATTGAAGAAAATCAGAAGAAATCATGTTGTGCGCGAAAACCGCAGAATATTAATTACCTTCGTCGTATTTTCATTATTTTTTGCGACCTACATGGTATCGGTGGAAGGTATTGGTGTTGTCGATGCCTATTATTTTCTGGTCACCACTGCGACTACGGTAGGCTATGGTGATTTTTCACCCCAAACTGACTTGGGTAAATTCCTGGCAACGGCTTATATGATTGTGGGCATTGCCTTACTGGGTTTGTTTTTAGGCAAGATTACTGATGTCATGGTAAATGTGAGTTCCCGCAGGAAAAGAGGATTATTAAAAGTGAAAAGCGACGTTGACCTGATTATTGCCGGGTACCCTGGTGGGGAGAAAGTAGAGAATATCGTGCGTGAACTACGCAATGACCCACGTTACCAAAAGGCAGGTATTGTTTGTGTTAACAATCAATTGGAGATTAAGCCCCGCTGGATGACGGAAATGGATGTGGATTTTGTACAGGGCGTAGTATCAGATAGCAAGGTGCTGGAAATGGCAGGCGTTAAAACAGCACACACCGCCTTGATTCTCGCGAATGACCCGTCAACCAGCGCCTCAGATGACCATAGTACCTCGATTTGTGCAGTCATTGAACGGGTTAATCCGGCAGTGCGCACCATTATTGAAAAAGTACGGCAGGATGAAATGATTTTTGACGTGGTGGATGCAGATACCATTGTTGAAGTAGCACCCGCCAGTGTGCTGGCTCAGGAAGTGCTTGATCCGGGCGCGACCGAATTGCAAAGTGCGATCTTTTCCACCTATACACGCGGCACGCAGTTTAACTTTCATTATCAGGGCGAGAGCAAACCGTGGACTGAGATTGCGCTGGCATTATTGACTAAGGACACTATCCCCGAAGGTTTTCGTAATCCGGGCGAGAAGTCTTTTAATTTACTACCCACCCGCGATGACCTGATACAGCCCGGCGCACTGATTAAATACCGTGGCATTGAA
>CACVAV010000327.1 GCA_902727945.1 uncultured Thiotrichaceae bacterium
CACAATCACCATCAAATACCTCATAAATAGCGACTAATTCCTTTTTACCCTCAACCTGAACCCGGTCAACAAAGCGGATATTATATTGTTCGGGTTTATCGAGCGCTTTCAACGTGTGTTCGGAAATCAGAAAAGTGGTGTTATAGGAGCGTGTAAGGCGTTCGATTCGTGAGGCCAGGTTAACCGCATCGCTGATCACCGTGCCTTCCATACGATTTCGCGCACCGATCGTGCCCAGCATCAATTCGCCGGTGTTAATGCCTATACCGATTTTAACCCGTGAGTAACCCTTATTAAGGCGTTCTGTATTGTATTCGTTGAGCCGGTTTAACATGCTGAGACCAGCATTGACTGCATCGTTAGCATTGTCCGCAAATAAGGCCATGATTTCATCGCCGACATACTTATCAATAAAACCATTGTTATCATTGATGGCTGGTTCCATACGGCCCAGATAAGCATTCAGGAAGGTAAAGGTTTCCTGAGGTGTCATATTTTCAGACATGCTGGCAAAGGTGCGAATGTCTGCGAACAATACGCTCATGGTTTGCTGCGTGAAGTCACCGAGTTGTACATCAACAATATCATCTTGTTTTAAATTGGCCAGAAACTCAGCGGGTACAAAACGCTCATAGGCCTGTGTCAGTTTTTCAATGCGGATGAATGCCCGTGAAAAACGCCGTGACAGTATGAATGCCTGAGAAAATATAAACAGGAATAAACCAAACGGAATCAGCAGTATGGAATCGATGATTTCCTGATCTGCAAGTACGTCATTGAGCACGGCGAGGAAGAAGCTGATGAAACCGATAATAAACCACCACACATCGGCTCTTTGCTGTTGGGCTGCGCGAAAGAGGACGTAGAAGGTATACAAACAAGCCAGTACCGTCATTATCTGATAAGGCATCATCGTGCCTGATGATACTTTTACCGGAGTAAAAATCACCATGCCAATGAATAGTGCCGCCAAACCGTTGATGGCATAAAGTACTTTTTTAGAAAATTCCTGAGGATACAGATTATGTACAAACATCATGAAGGTGGGCAAAGCAACATAAGTGGTCAGGTAACGCATTTTATTAATGGCTTCCCAGCTGATGTCAGGTATTGCCATGCTGATGGGAATATCACGATAAAACAGCGAGCGAACGCCGATAATCAGGCAGAATAAACCGAAGTAAAGTGTAGATTGGTCTGAGCGGCGCAGGAAGAACAGGCCAAAATGGTAAAAAGCCATCATCATCAGTGAGCCGAGTATAAACAGATCAAAATGATCCAGAGACTTCTGTTGGGTTCTTATCTGTTTCTCGGTGCCCATGGTAATATCGTTCCACGCTGCGCCGCCTTTACGGTGGTGGAAATTAGATACGTGCAAGGTAATTGCCAGTTCTGGTCGGTCAGGTGTGAAATGTATAATCTGAGGCTGGTATCCTGGCTTCATTTCATCATGGGTTTTGCCTACTTTACCTACCTCGACCATGTGCTCATTATTAACCCACAAAGAATAAGCTGAACTCATATTACGCATTCTGAAGGCATAGCGTTGTTTGACAGCCCGGGGTGCGAGTTTTACCTTGAGCCGGTAAGTGGCATAACCATCACCCCCAAGGGGTTGGCTATTAACAGTGTGGTTATTCCAGGGAGAAGGGAATTGGATAAACGTGGGTTGGGCAGAGGTACCGGGAAAATCATCCGGCTCTAATAACTCCTGCCAATAAAAAGCCCATTCACCATTTAGTGCCAGCGTGCGATCACCCCGACTGAAATTCCAGTGGCTGAGGTCAATCATACCTTTTTGCGCTATCGGATCGGTTGTCAGTTTAGCGTTCTGTTGTGGCTGGCAAGACAACAGCATCAGCGTGATGATTATCAGGCTGATGATATTGAATAGTTTATGACCTATTACCCGCGTCGCCAGCTGGTGCCTCCCGGCCCGTCTTCAAGCACAATGCCCCTGGCTTTTAGTTCATCCCGAAGTGCATCGCAGGCTGCCCAGTCTTTGTTGGTTCTGGCTTCGGTTCGTTGTCGGATCATTGTTTCAATTTCATCGTCACTGAGTCCGTCTGAATCAGCATGATTCTGGCCCTTAAACCATGCTTCGGCATTGGTATCCAGTAAGCCCAGGATTCCGGCTAATTTTTTTAATAGGGCAGCGGTTTTAATTGCGCCTTGCATATTCTCGTCAGTTCGCTGACGATTAACTTCACGCGCCAGCTCAAATAAGACTGAAATTGCTTCAACCGTATTAAAGTCATCGTCCATTGCGGCACGGAAACGTTGTTCCTGCTCACTGTCAACGGTAACCTTGCTGGGGTCAGTAATTTGCTCAACCGGCAAACCCCGCAGTGCCGTATAAAGGCGCGTTAACGCAGCACGAGCGGCATCGAGTGGCTCCTGACTGTAATTCAGCGGGCTGCGATAATGGCTGTTGAGGATGAAATAGCGCACTTCTTCTGCGCGATAGTCTTCGAGAACCTGGCGAATAGTAGAGAAGTTATTCAGTGATTTGGACATCTTCTCGTCATTGATGCGGATGAAGCCATTGTGCATCCAATAATTCACTGTCTGATGCCCGATGCAGGCTTCACTTTGTGCTATTTCATTTTCATGGTGCGGGAACTGTAAATCGTGGCCGCCGCCATGAATATCAAAACGGTCACCCAGAATTTTCTGCGCCATCGCTGAGCATTCAATGTGCCAGCCGGGGCGTCCGCGTCCCCAGGGTGAATCCCAGGCCGGTTCTTCCGGTTTAGCTGCCTTCCACAATACAAAGTCCAGCGGGTCGTATTTTACCTGATCGACAGCAATGCGTTCACCGGCACGAAGATCTTCTAATTTACGGCCTGATAATTTGCCATATCCCTCAAATTTAGCCACGGAGTAGTACACGTCGTTATTGCTGCCAACGTAAGCGTAACCCTTTTCAATCAATTGACTGATCATACCGAGCATTTCCGGAATATTGCCGGTGGCACGTGGTTCAACGGTAGGTTTAAGAATACCCAGCGCTGCCTCATCTTCATGCATTGCAGCAATAAACCGTTCAGTCAGTTCAGTAAACGGCTCATTATTTTCATTGGCGCGTTTGATGATTTTGTCATCTATATCGGTGATATTGCGCACATAAGTCACCTCATAACCGGCTGTCTGTAAATAGCGGTAAACCATATCGAACACCACCATCACCCGCGCATGGCCCAGATGGCAATAGTCGTACACAGTCAT
>CACVAV010000328.1 GCA_902727945.1 uncultured Thiotrichaceae bacterium
ATGAAAAAACTACATAAGGTCAGTCAACAGACTGAAGCTACAGCAAAAGATACACCACCTTGTAAAACCGGTGGCTGGATGCTCAATCGTCGTGATTTTCTGCGTAATTCCAGCCTGATGGCCGGTGGCGCAGTGCTGGGCACCGGCCTGAGCGCTGGCATGATGAAAAAAGCCCATGCTGACGAAACACCTGCGGCAGACGGTAAAGCAAAATTAGTCAGAACTATCTGTACCCATTGTTCAGTCGGCTGTGGCGTTATTGCTGAAGTTGAGAATGGCGTATGGACAGGCCAGGAACCGGCATTCGATCACCCGTTCAACCAGGGAACACATTGCGCTAAAGGTGCTGCACTGCGTGAACATGGCCATGGTGAGCGGCGCTTAAAATACCCAACCAAGCTGGTTGGGGGTAAATGGAAACGGGTTAGCTGGGAGGAAGCGATTGGTGACATCGGCGACCAGTTAATGAAGATTCGTGAAGAGTCCGGCCCTGATTCTGTTTATTGGCTGGGTTCGGCTAAACACAACAATGAGCAGGCTTACCTGTTCCGCAAGATGGCAGCGATGTGGGGCACCAATAATGTCGATCATCAGGCGCGTATCTGTCACTCCACCACCGTAGCCGGGGTAGCGAATACCTGGGGTTATGGTGCGATGACCAACTCCTACAATGATATTCACAATTCCAAAGCCATTCTGCTGATCGGTTCTAACCCGACTGAAGCACATCCGATTGCGATGCAGCACATTATGAAGGGTAAGGAAGAAAATAATGCGCCGATGATCGTTATTGATCCGCGCTTTACCCGTACTGCCGCACACGCTGATCACTTCCTGCAAATTCGTCCGGGGACTGATGTGCCGATTATCTGGGGCATGATGTACCACATTTTCAAAAATGGCTGGGAAGACAAAGGCTTCATCCAACAGCGCGTTTTTGGCATGGAAGATGTCAAAGCCGAAGTGATGAAATGGACACCGGAAGAAGTGGAAAGAGTCACTGGTGTGCCGGAAAACAAGGTATACGCTGCGACTAAGGCGATGGCCACCAACCGCCCCGGTACTTTTATCTGGTGCATGGGGGGTACGCAACACACCATCGGTAATAACAATACCCGCGCTTATTGCGCCTTCCAGCTGGCACTGGGCAATATGGGTGTTTCCGGTGGTGGCGCAAATATTTTCCGTGGTCACGATAATGTACAGGGTGCCACTGACCTTGGCGTATTGGCCGATACGCTGCCTGGCTATTATGGCTTGTCAGATGGTGCATGGAAACACTGGGCTAAAGTCTGGGATATCGATTACGACTGGATTAAAGGCCGTTTTGATACCGGCAGCTATGAAGAAGCCAAGGGTAAGCAAATTCCGGTGATGAACACCAAAGGCATTCCGGTGTCACGCTGGGTGGATGGTGTACTGGAAGACAAAGAAAATACTGCACAGAAGGATACTATCCGTGCCATGTTCCTCTGGGGTCATGCACCTAACAGTCAGACCCGTGGCCAGGAACAGAAAAAAGCCATGGAGAAACTCGACCTGATGGTGGTGGTTGATCCGTATCCGACGGTTTCAGCCGTTATGCATGACCGTAAGGATGGTGTGTATCTGTTACCGGCGACGACTCAGTTTGAGACTACCGGCTCAGTCACAGCCTCAAACCGTTCACTGCAATGGCGCGACCGGGTGATTGAACCCTTGTTTGAGTCCAAGCCTGATCATACGATTATGCATATGCTGGCGACCAAACTTGGCTTTGAAAAAGAGATGTTTAAAAACATCGCAATGAAAGGCGAAGAACCGGTTATTGAAGACGTTACCCGTGAATTCAATCGTGGCATGTGGACCATCGGCTATACCGGCCAGAGTCCTGAGCGGATGAAGAAACATCAGCAAAACTGGGGTACATTCGATTACACCAGCCTGAAAGCTGAAGGTGGTGCTTGTGATGGCGATACCTATGGCATGCCCTGGCCTTGCTGGGGTACACCGGAAATGAATCATCCCGGTTCAGCCAACTTATATGACACCAGCAAGCCGGTGGCCGAAGGTGGCCTGAATTTCCGTGCGCGTTTTGGTGTGGAATATGAAGGTGAAAACCTGCTGGCTGAAGACTCTTACCCCATGGGTTCTGAGATTGAAGATGGTTATCCGGAGTTCACCCATGAAGTGCTGAAGAAACTCGGCTGGTGGGATGATCTGACCGCTGAAGAGAAAGCAGCGGCTGAAGGCAAGAACTGGAAGACAGATCTGTCCGGTGGTATCCAGCGTGTCGCGATTGCACACGGCTGCTCACCATTTGGTAACGCTAAGGCACGCGCTAAAGTCTGGACGTTCCCTGATCCTGTGCCGATTCACCGTGAGCCACTTTATACTTCGCGGCGTGATCTGGTTGAGCAATACCCAACCTATGAAGATCGCAAATCGTTCTGGCGTTTGCCGACCCGTTATGAGTCCATTCAGGCAACGGATTATTCCAAAGACTTTCCGCTGATTGTGACCTCCGGACGTTTGGTGGAATATGAAGGTGGTGGTGATGAAACCCGTTCCAACCCTTGGCTAGCTGAGTTGCAGCCGGATATGTTTGTTGAAATTCATCCGCGTGATGCGAATAACAACGGCATTAAAGAAGGCGATGATGTCTGGCTGGAATCACCTGAGGGTGGCAAGATCAAGATCAAAGCTATGGTCACACGCCGTGTTGCAGCGGGTGTAGTCTTCTCGCCTTTCCACTTCGGTGGTGAGTTCATGGGTAAGGATTTACGTGATAAATACCCGGAAGGTTCCGACCCTTATGTACTCGGTGAAGCGATTAACACGGCCATGACTTATGGTTATGACTCAGTCACACAGATGCAGGAAAGTAAGTGCAGCCTGTGTCGTATCAGCAAAGCCTAAAGGAGAGATAAATCATGGCAAGAATGAAATTCTATTGCGATGCGGAACGCTGCATTGAATGTAATGGTTGTGTGACCGCGTGTAAGAATGAAAATGAAGTCCCGATGGGGGTTAATCGCCGTAAAGTCGTCACCATTAAAGACGGTGAACCCGGTGAACGCTCACTATCCGTCGCTTGTATGCATTGTTCAGATGCACCTTGTGCGGCTGTATGTCCGGTGGATTGTTTTGAAACAACCGCCGAAGGCGTGGTATTACACAATAAAGATACCTGTATCGGTTGTGGTTACTGCTTTTACGCCTGTCCGTTCGGCGCACCACAATTTCC
>CACVAV010000329.1 GCA_902727945.1 uncultured Thiotrichaceae bacterium
TGCTGTGCTGCCTGGCGGTTGCGCGCCGCCTGTTCCTCAGCACTATTCGGCAGCGGCTGAGGACGCTCGCCACTTTTCCGTGATAGCTCAGCCGTAGTCAGTGCCTGTGGCTTTTGTGTGCGACGTACGCTGGTATCACGACAGCCCTGCCACCAGCATGGATGGCTTTTAATAAAGCCCTTAATCGCCATTTGTTTGGGCGCTTGGTTATCCGGCTGGGTGATGTATTCTTTAACGCCTTTACTGCCAAAACGGTTATAGGTACGTGGTGAAGAGAAATGGGTAAACATTTTGCCGCCTGCCTGTTTCCAGCCCAGTAGCAATTTTTTGTAGATCGTACCCATCTGCGGGTGGCGGTTCGCTTTGTAAAACAGTGGGTTAGGGTGCTGCATTTCCTTTTTGGTTTTCATATCAATCAGGTGCTGACCACCTTCATAAGCGATCAGGTCAACACCGTATTTACTTGCCATCGCAGATTGTTTGCGTACGGCTTCCAATACCCGTGGCAGTGAATGGCCATAACGCTTGTCCTGCATGATCTGGAACACTTGTGCGACAGAGCGTGCGCTGCGTAACGCCTTGGTTTCGCCAAACACATAAGGTGCGACTGCGAAGGCATCAACATGCTTGTAGGCATCCTGAAATTTGAGCATAGCTTCAGTCAGCTTGCTCGTGCCGGTCAATCCGGCCATTGTCCTGATAAGGCGTTGATTGCCGCCAAAAACCTGTTCCCAGATTTTAAAGATCTCTACCGAACGCTTTGAATAAAACTTGGTGCCGGGAACTGCTTCATCAGTGAAACCTAAGCGTTTGCTCCCTTGTTTCATGTAGGCGTGCTGAGTGAAAATACCGTTCCAGGTTTCGTTGCTGTATTCAATGTAAACCTTCAGACCCGGATTGAGGTTCTGTTTGACATAATATGCGAAACGACGCACATAATCATTGTTGGCGGCATGCGGTACATTAAACCAGGCATCGGTATGCAAGCGATTCGCCAGCTCAACCATGATTTCAACCGGTGCGCCACGTACGCCTTCAACGCCCCCCCAGGTTGCATTATCGACATGGGGCCGGTCAGCCCAATGCTGAATCGGGTTGCGGGTTATGCCACTCATGTTCATAAAGCGGATGACTTTATAGTCGCGCATGAACTTCAGGTAATCAGGATTGAAAATAATCTTTTTATAATTACGCGCGAAGTCGAGGTAATCATTTTTCCGGCATTGAGTCGCACCGGCTACCCGGTCAAATGGGTTGCTGGCACAGATTCCGCCCTCAGGAAGGATGCGGATATTGCGCAGGTGATTGCCCTGTTGTGTGGATTTAATCGTGAGCTTAACGTTGTAGAGGTTGTCTTTGCCCGGATCAATATAGATAACATCACGCCCCGACTGGTGTTGTACCAGTTTAGCATCCAGGCCATATTCCAGTTTGCCCTGACCTTCATAGAGCACGGTGTAATGGCCACGTGGAATGGCATCTTTATGCAGTTTGCTGATCACGCGGGTACCGACTATGCCACCCGGTGAGATGGAGGTCGGCCAGCCGTAACGGTCGTAGGTTATCTTGCCTTTGGTTAGAAAAGGTGCGCCCTCCCGAAAGGGTAGAGAAGCTTTAAAAAGATCCAGAAATGGAACGCTGCTGTCGTATTCCAGTACTTCATTGGTATTGGTGCCCAAAGGTGAACTGGTATTGTACAACGCATAACTATTACCAGCGGCGCTGCTGCCTGCTAATAATAGGATTGATGCGAAGACGCGACTTCCCCCGAAGAATCGCTTTCTCATGATGATATGCCCCGTTTTTATTATTCATTATAATTGTTGTTTAAAAGACTAGCCGTGCAGCAGGTTGAATGCGAATAAACGCGATGAGCTGTTGAGATCTATAATTTCTATAAATTAACTGTCAGCAGTCTACGGTTGTCTTGCTGAGCCGTTGCTTAAAGTAGTTTGTGCTTTTTTAGCAAGATTTGAAGACTTGGACTGAAGGAGGTGTTGATTCGTTCCGCTATTTATAAAAATTAATGATGAGCGGTATTATCTGTAATAATAATTGTAGGAAGGGCTGTCAAATTGGTACATCATCTGTTCCAGCGCACCACTGGTTTCGAGGTAATAAGCCGCAGTTGCCAAGCCGGCAGCGATGGCGATGATCAGCATAGCAATTTTAACTTTGCTATAAGGACGTTCACCCTGAGTGCGACCATTGCGGCCATTAATAACAAAGCGGTAGGTTTTATTCTGATAACGGAATGCAGCTGACCAGACCGGCAGCAGTACATGTTTAAAAGTAGTGTTTGAATAATGGGTATTCAGTGAATGAATTTGTTGCTGGTCGCCACCAATATCCCGCCGGACTGACTGACGAATGGCTTGATCCATGAGCATTCGGGCTTGATTAAAACCTTCATCCAGATCAACCTGATAGATTTCGCTTTGAAAACCACTGAGGTAGGCTTCGTTGTAAGCAACCAGGTTTTGCAGATCCCACGGCTGAATACTGTCAAGAATTTTCCGGGGCAGAGCGCGGGTAGCACCGACCAGAATATCATCAAAAAACTGCCGTACCTTTCCTGAGGCCGGTGTCCAGCGAATGCGTGGCACATTAACTGCTTTGCGTTGCGCACGTCCGTTGACCATTTGGGTGACCATGCGCCGCTCGTAATACACCGTGCCGCGCTGACCATGATAGATACTGTCGGTGTGGCTATCGTATGTCCAGTAAGGTACATAAATACCCAGCAGTTTTTCATCACGCCTATGTTTGTCTTTCAGCGCAGAAGGCGCAAACCACAGATTGCCAATCCAGTTATCAAAGGCAGTGCGTGCGTCTTTTTCGGTAATAATGAAGGGTAGTAATGACTTCGGCTGAAACAGCCGGACATGCTCGGTGCCAATAACTACCGGTGTGTCACAGAAAGGACAATCACCGGCATGCTGATCAGTTTTTAGCTCAAATGTTGCCGCACAATTCGGGCATTTAATGACCTGAGTGCTGTCAAGGGGGTGGCGATCAGCTTGTGCCAATGCCTCCAATGCAGAAGCAAAGTCATGTTCCTGAATAACCACCGGCTGATCAGTAATTGCGTTTTCATGACCGCAATACTCGCAACTCAGATTACGCATCCCCGGCGAATATTCCAGATCAGCGCCACATTGCCCACACGGGAAATGCTGTTGCTGAACCTTGCCCGGGGCTTCCTGAGTGCCGGGTGTGTTTTTT
>CACVAV010000330.1 GCA_902727945.1 uncultured Thiotrichaceae bacterium
TGACGATGACGGATGCGGGGGCGTTGGAAGCTGAGCTGGATACGATTGTTGAACAGGGTTTTGGCTTTGACAGAGGGGAGTACCTGGAGGGGATGATTGCTATTGCTGTGCCGGTGATTAATTTGCAGGGGCAGGCGATTATGGCACTGGCGATTCATGCGCCTTCGGTGCGTAAGTCGTTGGATGAGTTACGGCAGTATTTACCGGTGTTGCGGCGTGCAGCAGGACAGATGGCTGAGGGTGAATGTGGCAATGATAGGCCAGCGGGTGTGTGATTACCAAAAACAGTTGACTCCGCATGCTAATGCAAATTACTCTGATTATCAGTAGATTTGTTCCGTCTATAGGGTTTTGTGAGTGGAGGGTGAGTGTTGGCTTTGTTTTAAATGGTCAATATGCCCCGTTGGCAGAATACCAAATTGGCAGATGGAGGAGTTTGCCAGTTTGTGTGTAAAAATCTATTCATACTTATCTAAAATATTGGAGAGCGACATATGAAAAAGACTTTATTAGCACTGATGGTGAGTGTGGCTGCAACAGGCTTATCGATGCAGGCTGCACACGCTGATTCTGAAATTACTGTTGGCTATTTCCTTGAGTGGCCTATGCCGTTTCTCGCTGCTAAAGCAGACGGTAGTTACGATGAGGCAATGGGGGCTAAAGTTAAGTGGCGTGCTTTTGAAACCGGTACGGCAATGTCTGCTGCGATGGCTTCGGGTGATGTGCAGATTTCTGTCAGCCAGGGCTTACCTCCTTTTGTAGTCGCCACTTCAGCGGGCCAGGATCTCCAGATCGTGGATATCGCGGTGAGTTATTCTGAGAACGATAATTGTGTCGTAGCGTCTAAGCTGGAAATCACTAAAGATAACGCGAAAGAATTAGAAGGTAAGAAAGTAGCCGTACCTATGGGTACTGCGGCACATTACGGTTTTCTGCGCCAGATGGATCACTTTGGTGTAGCACTGGATAGTCTCGAAGTTGTAAATATGCCACCACCGGAAGGTGCAAGTGCTTTATCTACGGGCGCGGTTGATTTCGCTTGTGGTTGGGGCGGCGGACTGAAGCGCATGAAAGAGCACGGCAACATCCTGATTACCGGTGAAGAAAAGGAAGAGCTGGGTATTCTGGTATTTGACGTGACGTCTGCTACGGCGGGTTATATTGCTGAAAATGAAGAGATGCTGGCTAAATTCCTGGCGACTACTGCGGCTGCAAATGCTAAGTGGAACAGCGACCGTGACCCTGAAATGTTGGCAGTGATCGCGAAAGAATCCGGTATGGATCTGAAAGATGCTGAAGCAGCGATAGCGACCATGGATTTCCCTGATGTGGAAACACAGCTGTCTGAAAAATGGTTAGGCGGTGGTGTTCAGAGCTTCATGAAAGGCGTGGCTGATGTATTTGTTGAAGCGAAAAGTATCGACAAAGCACTGCCAAGCTATGATGACACGGTAAACAACGCGCCACTTGAAGCTGCATCTAAGTAATTACTCCCGGTAATTACAAGGTACGCATGGCAAAACTGTCTTCCTGATAAGCTTCGTCGTGCTACTGATCAATAACAAAGTGCAGAACCGGGGTTCCCCTGAATCTGCACTTTGTCCTCATACATCTTGTATTACATTAAGGGGCCACCATGTCCAGTTTGTTAATCGATGATATTTCAATGAGGTTTTATCTTCCTGATAATTCTCATGTTCAGGCACTCGAAGACATCACGCTTGAACTAAAATCCGGTGAGTTAATGAGTGTTCTGGGGCCTTCCGGCTGCGGGAAAACCACACTGCTTAATATTGTTGCCGGTTTCCTTGCCCCTACTTCAGGGAAAATTATTCTGAACGGGAAAACGGTCACCGGGCCGGATGCTGAGCGTGGCATGGTATTCCAGCAGGGGGCATTGTTTGAGTGGATGAGTGTGCGGGACAACGTGAGCTTCGGCCCGCGAATGAAAGGCCAGCAAGCCAGCGAATATACTGAAAATGTAGATCATCTGTTAGATGTTGTGGGGTTGGCGGCGTTTAAAGAAAAATCTGTTTATGAACTTTCCGGTGGTATGCAACAGCGTGTCGCGTTAGCACGGTGTCTGGCAAATGATCCGGATGTCATCCTGATGGATGAGCCGTTGGGGGCGCTGGATGCTTTGACCCGTGAGAAGATGCAGAGTCTGGTGCTGAAACTGTGGAAAGAAACCGGTAAAACCATCATTCTGATTACCCACTCGGTGGAAGAAGCTTTGTTACTGGGTGAACGTTTGTTAGTCATGGCACCGCGACCGGGACGAATTCATAAGGAATACCGTTTGCCGTTTGCTGATATGGGTGTTGATGCGGACTTGCGTGAAGTGAAAAAGCACCCCGACTATTCTGCTAAACGTGAAGAAATTCTGTCGATGATCTGGGATATGGAAGAAGAGATCATGGGACGTGGCGAGGAGGAAGCATCATGATGGTATTGGCTATTTATACTGCGATTTTCATTGTTTCGTTCTTCGTCGTCCGGTTTATTATCAAAGGCATTCGTGGTGTCCGTAAAGATTATACGTCACTGAAGACCGTCACCTTTGGCGATGAGAGTGCGGTGAAGCCGGATCGCTGGGCGAGCATTTTATCTGTGCTGACCATCTTTCTGTTGTGGGGGGCGTTTACCGGCTCAAAGTGGGTTCCGGTGCATGCACCCGGCCCGTTTGTGGGTGATACTTCATTTACTTATACCGCTGAAAATAAAGAGGGTGCTAAGGATGATGCCACTGTGTATGTCCGTGTATCCAAGGTGGACGTGGAAGTTGAAGATATTACCGCTGAACCGGGTGATGGTTTTGCGAAAGACGATGTAGCGATGATCGGAGCCTGGCGTTCTAAACTGATTCTTACTGATAAGAATGATGAGGTAACGCGGAAAGAAGGCTCTCAAATTGTTGCTATCAACGGGCAGGCCATTGCACCGGGTGGCTCTGTGCAGGTTAATGATGGTCGGGTGGCTCTGACGGCTAAGGGTTCCATTAACTTCACGCCGGATAAAGGCATGCAGATGGAGCCGATTTGGTTACCGTCACCGGAAGCAGTGGTATCCCGTGTCGGAGATATTACGAAAAACGGTTATCAGAATTTTACCTTGATGGAGCATCTGTTCTGGTCAATCTATCGCGTTATTCTGGGTTTTGTACTGGGTGCGCTGGTCGGTATTCCATTGGGTTATGCGATGGGTTTAAG
>CACVAV010000331.1 GCA_902727945.1 uncultured Thiotrichaceae bacterium
CACTTCAAATAGATGGGACAGAGCTTCCAGAATAGGGAGACTCTCTATTTTGTGCTATCAGCACCGGGATATATGGGGAGTGATACCCGATTAACAGGGTGTATAGGCAGAGAGAAGACAGGGAAGTGAAAAAGAATACGACTCAGATCAGTCACAGTTACTGACCTGAAAAAAGAGTACTTTGATTTATCAGGCAATAAACGATTGGATTTCCTTAGCTTCCTGCTGCTGGCGGGAACCCCCTTCCTGAATGACTTCCTTCAACACATCATTAGCCGCCTCAGCATTACGCAAATCCAGATAGGCCCGTGCCATATCCAGCTTAATCGCAGCATCAGGATCATCAGGTGTGGTAACCGTTTTTATACCAGAGAACGCCATCTGATCCAATTGATCACTGGTTAACGCTTCCGGAACAACCGGATCAGCTGCTGCGGCTATTTCTATGGTTTTCACACCCGCTTTAGCTTCTTCAGCGACAGGTATGACGGATACAGGGCGACTGCGTTGTCCTAACAGCCATGCAACCGGCAATAACAATAACGCCAATAACCATGGCCACCAGGTCGAACCAGGTTTCTCGGAAGGGTTTACGGGAGCCAGCGTTACATCTGTTTCTGTTGCAGCTTTAATCTGACCCATTTCACTGCTCAGCGCAGTATTATTTTCATTGGAAGTATTCAGCTCTGTACGCAAAGTTGCCACATCAGATTGGCTGACTTCCAGTTGTTTATTAGACGCCTCCAATTCTGTGCGTAAAGCATCGGCTTCAGATTCACTGACTTCCAGCTTTGCGCTCACAGCATTCAACTCAGCCACCACCTTTTCATTATCAGCCCGGAGGCTTTCACTCTGTTGCTTTAAGGCATCCAGCTGACTCTGTAATTCAGTATTCGCTGTTTTTTGTACTCCGCCACCCTGCAACTCAGACAGTTGTTTTTTAAGCTCACTGGCTTCACTTTCCAGAGCAGCCTTCTCAGTCAACTGTTGTTGCAGCCCCTGATTGTCCTTGATCGATTCATCATAACGAGTCTGTAACTGCTCCAGCTTCCTGCCGGACTCAGCTAATTGTTTAACTATTTCAGAAGATGGGGTCTCAGCAGCAACAAGCTGTTCTTCCGCATCACTTTTCAAAGCCTCAATCTGTTCTTCCAGCTTTTTTAGCTGTTCACTCTGCTCGATTCCTGTTGCTTCAAGACGTGAAACAGTGTCCCTCAATGCCTTATTGTCAGTTTCCAGCTGTTCCAATTGCTGTCGGAGCTGATCGCGCTGCTCAGTCATTTGTTTCAGTTTGCTTTCGGCTTCAGCCGCTATTACCGGACTAACTACCTGCTGTACCGGAGGAGGAGGAGGTGCAACTTCTATGGCAGCCCCCAACTCATCAGCCCCCGGCAAATTTAATGTTTTACCAAGCACCAGGAAATTAATATTATTATTAACGAATGCCTGCGGGTTACGTTCCAGAATCAACTGCATCAGCGCATCACGGTTCCTATACCCCGGATAAGCATCACTAATAATTGCGCCCAGGGTATCATTCGCCTTGATTTCAACAACAGTTGTTTCAGCAAAAGCAACGGGCGCTGCACACACAGCAATTGATGCACCGACCGTAGCCAGTAAACCTAAACGAGGGACTATATTCATTAATTAAGCCAGAGTATCCATTAAATCAATCATAAATTCCGTGTCTTCCTGCTGCAGAATTTCCCAACTTTCAAAACTAAGATTCGCTAAGACATCCTGTCCTTTCTCATCATCATTCATGCCTGCCAACGCTGTTTTAATCGCTTCATGTTGTTCCTGTATGCCGGGGCCAGCTAATAACACATGACGAATATCATAAATCTGACTACGAATCACTTCCCGCAATTGTGAACTGACAAAAGAAGAAAGGTTGTCAAACGCTTCTGCCAAAAAAAAGCCAACATCCGCTTTCTGCTGAATCAACTGTTTTGCAACCAGCACATAAGTACCAACCTGGTGTACCTGTACGGTATCACGACTAATGTCAGCAGGTTCTAACATAATCATACCAATCAGATGAATATCCGGATCATCAGTCGAAGCCACCGTACATTGCACCGGTAAATCCTCTATGTTCTGAATCGCCGATGCTTCTGATACCGCAATAACCGCCTCATCAGCACGCCCCACCGGAGCCGCCAAAGCGGTAAAGCCTTTTTCCCGAACCAACATGGCAGCATCAAAAGGATTTGCATAGATTAAATCTATTTTGTCATTCTGAATCGCATCACGTTGTTGCCGGAAATCGTTATAAAGCTCCAGATGTATAGATTCATTCAGCTGCCGCTGCAGCCACGTATTAAAAATATACCAGCCTGCGATGTGCTCAGGCGGAAAATCGGGGCTGACTGTCATATTATAGATCATGCCCCCACCTCGGCCTGCTTCATCTGTGCGTATAAACTAATACAACCCTCCACTTTGGAACGAGAAGGTTTACGCCGCACAGAGGTATAGCCAGATATTTTTCCATCGCGGATATTCGGAATCACCGTAGCGTACACCCAATAGTACCGGCCATCTTTACACAAATTTTTAACATAACCATGCCATTTCCCCCCACTTTCTACCGTTTTCCAGAGATCAGCAAATGCAGCAGCCGGCATATCAGGGTGGCGCAATATATGATGAGGCTCACCGATCAGCTCACCTCTGTCATAACCCGCCATATCGATAAATGACTGATTACAATGTGTAATTTTTCCTTCCAGATCAGTGCGGGATACAATTAGCTTCCCGTCCGGAAAAGGCACTTCCTCCTCATTAAATAAAACAACCCTTTCAGTGGTATCCTGATAGGTCAATAATGTTTGTTCACAGGGTTCAATGACCTCTGCTTTGTGCATATTCTTCATTGCACTCCCTCAGTATTTTATATCACTTTTAAAGGTAGCTATTGTTTTTATAGTCAGTGATAGTTTTGTGGGCCCCACTATTTAATATTTAAATAAACTTAGCAATACCCTCAGCTGCTCTGCGGACATCCAGAAAAATAAGACCCAGACGTGCGTTGGGCTTAGCCAGCACCGTCACAACTGCATCATTTCCCGCATGAGTCATCAGAATATAACCGGTAGCACCCTTAATAAGCACCTGTTCCAGCGCACCACGGGCCAGTTCTTCCGCCGTCCGGTCACCCAATGATAAAATTGCAGCACTCATCGCGCCGACGCGGTCTTCATCCATACCCGAGGGTAGTAAAGAAGCCATCATCAGGCCATCTGTAGAAAGCACCGCTGACGCTTCAATATCAGCGGAAGATCCGTTGAGATCACTCAAAATAGAATTCAGCATTTCAGCACGCATTAAATAAATCTCCTAGTTACATCTATAATAGTTAAAATACGAAAATCCATTGAATTATAATGAAGTTTTACCGTATCGAATTTCTAATGCCCAGACTAAATCCCTGAAAGTAGGTTGGTTAAACTGGGGTACGCCCTCAATAATCAGGGTAAAGTGGTTTTGCTCGATATATATTGGCCAAAAACCAACCTCGCTATTTCCGCTGGCACCGACCAGCCCCCATGCGCGCTGGCTATAACCAAGGTTGCCACTCAATAATTCTTTATGCCGACTGTAGACACTGGCCAGATTCGCACTTAATGCTGCCAGCTCTTCTGCTGCTTCATGGGGGAAACCGGCGCTACCTAAATATAACCCCTGACTTTCCGCCAGCACTGCTTTGCCGCCATCAGATAATGAACGCAGTAAGCGTGGAAGGGACTGCTCCAACACCTCTACTGAAGCAACTTCCGGTGCTTCCTGGCCCGAGATAAGCCCGGCCTCCTGAAGCCAGTGAACAAACTCAAGCGAACGTTTTTTATCAAGCCCGGTAAATTTACGCGCCACATCAACATCAAACAACGGCGTTTCAGGTTCTTTGAGCAATTGCTGGATGAAACTTCTGCCGGGCTCGAGCTTATCATCCTGCGTAGCATAAAAAGCCCCACCCGGTGTCACGCTCAAATACAGATTGTCACTCAGTATATATTCGCTCATCAGGTAGTTACTCCCGGATCAAGTGAATAGAGTAAAGCCTGCACTAATGATGTGACATCGCTACGGTCACGTGCATCAACTTCAAACACAGGCGCATCAATCGATAGTTCTTTCAGCCAGCTACGGTAGTCGTTAATACCTGGTTTGCGCTGTAAATCCAGCCGCGTTATACCAACAACCAGTTGTTCTTGTTGAATAAAATCCCGGAACGCATTTGTATAGAACTTCATATCCCGGTAGGGATCAGGGCGGGTATTATCCAGCAAAAGAATCAGCCCAATGCCACCCTTTGTCAGAATATCCCACATGAAATCAAATCGTTCCTGGCCTGGTGTCCCGTATAAGTGGACACGTTCATTTTCACCTAAACGTATTAGCCCATAATCCATGGCGACCGTGGTTTGCGGTTTCCTGCTTTTAGTCATATCCGAGGCATATTCGTCCGTTCTGATAATACTAATATCACTAATAGCCTCAATCGCAGTGGTTTTACCCGCACCGACCGGTCCTGTGAAAATAATTTTTTTGTTGGTGGTAGTCATAAATACTACTTTTTGCCCCCTCCGAGTAAACGTTTAAGCAAACGTGAGAACAACCCACGATTCTTTTTCGGTGCAGCTTGTTTTTCCTGCTCAGCTTCTCCCTGATCAACTTCAAACAAGCCAAGGGTATGAGCTCCGTTGAAGAAGGCAATGACGTGACGCTGAGGCACATCCAGCCATTCGGAAAGATCAAAAACATTACCTGCTTTCTCATGCCATAAAGCAGCTATCGGCATTGCATCCGGAAACTGCTCCAGACGAGTGAGATTAGGCCAGCTTTTCAGGCGTAGCGGCGAGCTTAAGTCCGCATTCCTGCTTAAACGTCCGTGTGAGGTCAACAAGCTGGTCGTCCAGATTAAACCCTCCATATCATAAGTTTGTCGCGCATCCTGAACAACTACTTCTTCCAGCTCGCTTAGCTCTGTGGTGCTGGGCAAATGAAGTTTTACTTTGCCACCCTGCAATGGCGTGCCGCACACATCAGTGAACAGCTCTGAATAAAGATCAATACTACTATAGGCAAGATTCACGTCAGGCATCAACAACATATAGTTTCCGCTGTCCAAAATAACCTGTACATATTGTTTCGATGTCCTTGATAAATTCAGGGCATCAATGAGGCTATTTAACAAGTAATTTTCCGGCGTATACAGTTGTGTGCTCTCCTGCCAGTTTGCGGCAGTCACCCGCTGTGTCGCCTGACCACACAATAAATCCCAGCGTTGTTGCTGCTTTTCCTGATCCTGCTCACTCTCGTCCGGCGTAGTCACCTGGCCTAATTGCAGACTACCGGCACCGGGAAGCACTTCATTGTCGCTTAAAGGCTCGGGTACATAGACGTCATCTGTACCAATCAATTGCTCATCAGCAGGTGCTATACCGTCGCCTGACTCCGCAACAACGGATGCTGCGCTATCATCGGCTTCATAAGCAACACCCGCTGATGCGAAGCTGGGTGCAACCTTTGCCCTCTCACGCTGCTGCCAACCAGACAGCCCGAAGACCTGTTTATCTTTTTGCTGAGAATCCAATAGCTCACGCAATGATGACATGTCACTTGCAGTACGTTGTTTTTCCGCACCGGCTGCACTATCGACACTATAAGTCGTATCCGGTAATACCTGACGTATTTGTTCAGCCGACTGAACCAGTGCCTGTGATGTCAACGGTTTTGGCACCCATACCGTATTTTCCACATCACATTCCTTAACCGACAGTACAATCGCCGGAACCGGGTTGACTCGTATATTTTCTTCCCATTCCTGCCGTGCACCGGGATGATCAAAATCCACCACCAAGGCCTCAGCCTCTTTGATAGCGACGATCTGAAAAATACTCTTACCCGACCCGGCAAAAAAGAACTCCAGAATGGCGCGGTTATGAGGGCTAATACTCAATAACGCCACTTTCAACGGGTTATTCGATGAATTCAGCATAAATCCTGCCTGTTTTTATTTTTTATTACCAATTTTCGGCTCTCACTCTGGCATCCTGCCAGGTTTCAGACAGCTCAACACCCGCATCAATCAGCGCATTACTCATCGCTTCCAGCTGACTGCTGTTTCTTGTGTGCTGATAAACTGCCAGCAGTTCCTGCTCCAGCTCAGCAGTCGCACGCCCTTCCAGAATCTCAGACTCCAGTAATGTCTGAGCGAGATCAATCTGCCCGTATTCAATATGGTCTTGTATCTCTGCCAGGACATCGGTGTATTGCGATTCAACAACCGAACGCTGCTGCTTTAATAACTTACTGCCGCGTGCAATTTCTCCGGTAGATAACATCGAACCACTCATCCACCCACCGGCCTGATCTTCCGCACCTTCTTGCAGCCACGTATCAAACAAATCCACGGTTTCCTCATCAAGTTGATCACGGCAAATATCGAGCATGCGTGTTCTGAGCATTAAGCCAGAGTTACCCAGCGCCAGGAAAAGATCCAACAGGGAACCACTGGTACGGTCTTGGAGACCTTCATGTTGAGTGAGTAGTATACGCTGTGTGTGCGCCCGAAGATCATAGGGGTTGCGACGAATCTGATGGGACAATAAACGCCAAATTTCAAGCCCGCTATCAACGCTGGCTTCATTCTCAGACAACGTGTCAAAACGCAATTCACGCATGCCTGTCACTTTAAAAGACAGTGGAATTTGGGCAGAGGAAGAAGCTGTTCTCCCGGACAATAACTTCCCTAGCATAAATACTGACCGTTGCTTGACTCAAAAATAGCTTGCATGACTAATCAACACTGAATAAATTTTACCGACCATACCATCCGACAAAAACATAACTGGATGATAACCTTAGCTGAAGCTAAACTTAACACGAATACATTTGATAGCCTACCAGACTATCAATGGATGTGCTTTTTTATAAGCATAGCGCATAAAAAATTAACGGGATGTTTTACTGGATACACGGTATTCCTTGAAGTTATCAGTACTTTGCTTCAGCATGATCATCGTTGTCCATCATTGTTTGTGGAGAGACTAAGGTGTTTTATCTGACGATGCAAATTTTGCTGATTATTATATTAGCAACCCTGCTGGGCCTGGGCCTGGGCTGGTGGTCTCGTGGACTAATGGCTGATATACGACAAGAAAAAAGTGACACTGAGGGTGAGAAAGAAATTGACCCGTTTGCTGCCCGCTCACGACTGGAGCAGTGCCATAATGACAACGCAGGTCTGCGGCGTGATCTGAAAGAGCTGGAGGAACAGCTGGAAAGCTTTGAACGGGTTAAACAGCTTAACCAGGAAGACAGCGACCTGCTTGAACAGATAAAATCAGCAGAACTTCGCGCAGAAGCTTTAATGGGTGATATTCAGGAACGTGATGATACAATCGCCATTCTTGAGAATGAGTTAGAAAAACTCAGATCAGAATAACTAATTGAAACAATTTAATTAAATGAATTTTATTACTCTAAAATAGAGATGCAGGAGACTACTATGACAAAAACCACTTCCGGGGCGAACGCCGCTTCTTTGTTTGAAACAGATATTGAGATAGTCGGTGATGTTTCATTTGCTGGTGAATTGTACCTTCAGGGCAAAGTTAACGGTAACTTGGTGGCACCTAATGATTCCAATGCTTCCTTATTCCTTCAGGAAAACAGCGAAGTGGTGGGTGAAATTCGTGTACCGCTACTGGTTGTCTCAGGCAAGGTCTCCGGTGATATTTTCTCAACCCGCCGGATTTCACTAAAGACATCAGCTGAAGTCACCGGTAATATTCATTATGCAGAAATTCACGTTGAACAAGGTGCAACCATCAATGGTGGCCTGGTTTCCTTACGTGACTTAGACGGAACCGCCTGATTAGGGCTGGCTGCCTTCGATCCTTCCGGAACAGAGTTTCCCGTACATTAAACATATACCAGGATTAGCATTATGTCGTTTTACAAGAATCATGTTTTTTTCTGCACCAACCAACGTGCTGATGGTGAATCGTGTTGTGAAGACATGAAGACAGCTGTCACCTGCTTACTGGTGGACTAGTATGCTGGTGCTTTCCAACCTGCATCACTATGGCCGCCTGATCCGCATTGAACGTCCGATTGGAAGTTATTTAGTCTTATGGCCTACGTTGTGGGCGCTATGGATTGCCTCTGAAGGCCTTCCGGATGTTAAGCTGCTGATTATTTTTGTATTGGGTGTTTTCATTATGCGCTCAGCAGGGTGTGCCATTAATGACATTGCAGATCGTAATATTGATGCTCATGTTGAGCGCACCCGGGACAGACCAATAGCGGCAGGAAACATCACTTTAAGTGAGGCACTCGCCGTTTTTGGCGTGCTACTATTACTGGCTTTTGTATTAGTATTGCAGCTGAATCTGCTGACCATTTTATTCTCTGTTGGCGCTGCTGCACTCGCCGCTTCCTACCCCTTTATGAAGCGCTATCATCATTTACCACAGGCTTACCTTGGCGTCGCTTTTTCCTCGGCTATTTTAATGGCGTTTACCGCTGTCACTAATCAGTTTCCACCGCCGGGGGCATGGCTGTTATTCACCGCTAACCTCTTGTGGACGACAGGTTATGACACCCTATATGGCATGTGTGACCGTGAGGATGACCTGAAAATCGGTGTGAAATCTACGGCTATCTTATTCGGTGATTATGACCGGCTATGGGTTAGCATTTTGCAAATTAGTACACTGGTATTATTGAGTATCGTCGGCAAACTGAATGCACTGGGCATCTGGTTCTGGCTCTCACTGCTACTTGCCGCAGGCCTTTTTGCGTATCAGCAATATTTGATTCGCGATCGTGACCGGCTGCTCAGCCTGAAGGCATTCCTGAACAATAACTGGGTCGGTATGATTATTTTTATCGGTATCTTTCTTAATTACACCACGGCGAGGTAGGTGCAGATGAAATTTCAGAAATTAATCCAAACCAGCTTATTCTCCGGTCTGCTATTAGTCGCAGAGCATAGCTTTGCTGCCGTAGAAGTCAGCTATGATGATGTCGGATGCAGCACCAGCAGCACCCAATCTGGACGCTGGTAAACAAAAGGTACGGGTATCGATTAATGCACAGATTGAACTGTCTGCCAATTAACGGCTAACGCACATATACGAACGGCAACCTTCAAACATAAAAGTTTTCAACTTTCACAGTATAAGCGAAAAATAGTATTTGCGATTGGGCACGCTGTTTTGTTATCATTCCGCCCCTTTCTCACAATCCGATTAACATGAGGACACGGTATGAAGCCTGGTATTCATCCAAATTATAAAGAAGTCGTATTTCAGGATCTGGCCAGCGGCTTCACATTTCTGACCCGTTCTACTGTAAATACAAAAGAAACGATTGATTTTGAAGGACAGGAATACCCACTGGTTAAAGTGGAAATTTCCAGTCAGTCTCACCCGTTTTACACGGGAAAGCAGTCACTAAATACAACAGCCGGTCAGATCGACAAATTCAACCGTCGTTTTTCACGCGGTTAAGCGTCCTTATCGTTACTGCGATACCGGATCTAATGAAAAAAGCGCCTTCTATAAGGCGCTTTTTTCATTTTGGCGTTATGATAAACCCTTCATTCCCACAACTTAATCTTTTCAGGAACAACACATGACCAGTACATTACGCGAGGATGCACTGCAATACCATGCAGAGCCTAAGCCCGGCAAAATAGCCACCGAAATTACTAAACCGACGGCAACACAAGAAGATTTAGCACTGGCTTATAGTCCCGGTGTGGCTGAACCGGTAAAAGAAATTCATCAGGATCCTGACGCTGCTTATCTATACACGGGCAAGGGTAATCTGGTCGGTGTTATCTCTGAAGGTTCTGCCGTATTAGGTTTGGGTAATGTTGGCGGCCTGGCTGGCAAGCCTGTTATGGAAGGCAAAGGCGTGTTGTTCAAGCGCTTTGCTGATGTTGATGTATTTGATATCGAAGTGGCAACACAAGATACAGAAGAGTTTATCCAGACCGTAAAAAATATTGCGCCTACTTTCGGCGGCATTAATCTGGAAGACATCTCTGCACCCCGTTGTTTTGAAATCGAAAAACGGCTGCAGGCTATGTTGGATATTCCGGTGTTTCATGATGACCAACACGGTACAGCCGTTATTATCTGCGCCGGATTAATGGGTGCACTGGAATTACAAAACAAGAAAATGGCTGATGTACGTATCGTCTGTATTGGTGCCGGTGCTGCAGGTATTGCCTCAATGAACCTGTTGACAGCATTGGGGGCGAGCAAAGAAAATCTGTACATGATTGATCGCAAAGGCATCATTCAGACTGAGCGTGATGACCTGAATGAATATAAAGCAGCTTATGCGGTTGAGACAGAACGTCGCTCACTGGCTGACGCTTGCGAGGGGGCTGACGTCATTATTGGTTTATCCGGGCCTGATCTGATTAGCGTTAGAATGCTGAATAGTATGGCACCCAACCCGATAGTTTTTGCACTGTCAAACCCCAACCCAGAAATTTCACCTGAGTTGGCACTGGCCACACGCGATGACCTGATCATGGCTACCGGACGCAGTGATTATCCGAACCAGATTAATAATGTCCTGTGTTTTCCGTTTTTATTCCGTGGCGCATTAGATGTGCGTGCGCGGTCTATTAATACAGAAATGCTGGTCGCGACTGTGCATGCTTTAGCCGAGCTGGCAAAAGAACCTGTACCACAATCTGTGCTGGATGCTTATAAGAAAACCGAGATGAAATTTGGTAAAGATTATATTATCCCGACTCCCTTAGATCCGCGTTTGATGGAGCGTATTCCGGCAGCAGTATCACGTGCTGCTGTTGAAACCGGCGTTGCCCGTACTGCCTTGAAATAAAGTGCGACCTGTCTGTCACTATTAATGGTGGCAGACAGAATCAACAAATCCCGACTCGCTATTTTCATTTCACCTGGCAGCATGAACACTATTTACAGCCCCTAAGCACTGTTGACGAAACCATGCATACACCTCACTGGAATATCCAATCCGCCCGCCAGCTCTATAGTGTTAATCACTGGGGTAATGGCTATTTTGATATTAATAAAAGTGGCAATGTCACTATGCAGCTGCCGGATCAGCCTTCGCTGCAAATTGATCTTTATGAGCTGGCTAAGCATTTGCATCATGAGCAAGGTATGCGCTGGCCACTACTAGTGCGCTTTGTTGATGTGTTGCATGACCGGGTTAAGCGCCTGCAAATAGCCTTTAATACCGCCATCGAAAACTGTGGTCAGCACAGCCGTTACACTGCTATTTATCCGATCAAGGTCAATCAACAACGCAGTGTGGTTGAACAAATTCTGGTCGGGGGTGGTGATCAGGTTGGACTGGAGGCCGGCAGTAAACCGGAGTTAATGGCTGTTTTAGGCACAGCGCCTTCCGGCAGCACTATTATCTGCAATGGCTATAAAGACCGCGAATACCTGCGACTGGCCCTGATTGGCCGCCAAATGGGTCATCAAATCTACATTGTTATTGAAAAACCTTCCGAGCTGGATGAAGTACTTGAAGAGTCAGAAAAGCTACAAATAACACCCTTATTGGGTGTACGGGTACGCTTATATTCACTGGGAAAAGGCAAATGGCAAAACACCGGGGGTGAGAAATCTAAGTTTGGTTTATCTGCAGCACAGTCCTTACAATTGCTGGAAAAGCTCAAAGCAGCCGGCGCACTGGATCAGTTGCAATTACTGCATTTTCATATGGGTTCACAAATCGCCAATATTCAGGATATTCAGAAAGGCATGCGTGAAGCCAGCCGTTACTTTGCCGAGTTGCATCGCCTGGGTGCTAACCTTCAGGTTGTTGATGTGGGTGGTGGTTTGGGTGTGGATTATGAGGGTTCACGTTCGCGGAATGACTGCTCCATTAATTATACCACCCAGGAATATGCCAATAGTGTAGTACGTAGTATTCTGGATGTCTGTGAGCAGTATGAACTGCCATTCCCTGACTTTATTACGGAGTCCGGGCGCGGCATGACAGCACACCATGCCATGTTGATCACCAATGTCATTGGCACTGATCCTGAGCAGTCACTGGAAATCCCCGTTCCCTCAAGGCCAAATGTAGCTGACCCTGCCATACTGCACAACTTGTATCGCCTGTACAAAAATGAAACCACCTTACCACCCTCAGAAATTTACCATGACGCCAGCTACTGGCTGAGTGAAGCTCACGGGATGTATGCGCATGGTGTCATTGACCTGGAGCAACGGGCGCGGGCAGAAGAACTGAATCACAGTATCTGTCATCAGCTACTGACTCAACCGGAACTATTTGAAGCACTTGATCAGGAAATCCGTAATGGTTTGTGTGAAAAGCTGTCTGACAAATACTTCTGTAACTTCTCACTATTCCAATCAATGCCTGATGTGTGGGCCATTGACCAGATTGTGCCGATTATGCCTTTACACAGGTTGGATGAGTTTCCTGAGCAACGGGCAACGCTGCAGGATATGACCTGTGATTCTGACGGAACGATTGCCCGTTATGTCAATGGCGGGAAGCTCGACAGCACACTGCCATTGCACAAGCTGAAGTCCGGAGAAACTTACTTGTTGGGCATGTTTATGCTGGGAGCGTATCAGGAAATACTGGGTGATTTACACAACTTGTTTGGTGATACTGACTCTATTAATGTTCAGTTGCTGGGTGATGGCAAATACGAAGTTAGTGAGCCGGAACGTGGTGATACCACCGATGAATTGCTACGCTATGTGCACTTTGAACCAAAAAATTTATTAGCGCAATGTCGCCGGAAACTGGCTATAACAGTGAAAGACAAGGATCGTCAAAAGCTGTTGCTGCGCGAAATTGAAGCTGGGTTAATCGGGTATACTTATCTGGAAGATTAGAATCCGGTAGTGATACGACTAAAAGGATAAAGGAAGATACACTGTGGAATACTTGCTACTTACTGCATTTGTTATTGGCGTGCTATTGTTTGCCGCCAGCTGGTTAAGAGTCATCTTTGCCGGGTTTGGGCACCATTTTGTTACCGGTATTGTTTCTGCTTTTCCGGTGATTAACTTATTAATACTGCCCGGCATCTGGCATAAGGTGTACGGCTGGGTATTTACCGGTATTATTGGCCTGCTGGTAGCCGTAGGCAGCTGGTATGCCGGTGCTGAGGAACACGTGTACCGGTACGCTCACGAGACAGGTATTAGTTTGCCCGGGCCTGTTGCTGAAGGCGCGCTGGATGATAATACACGGGAGCGTATGCCCTCCGCACAGGACACTATCGCTGATGATGATACACCCGCTGCTCCGTTAGCGCCCGGCCAGGTACTGCCGAAGAAAGCCCTTTACAAAATGACCTACCAAAAAGTTGCCAGCACAAGTCTGGGTGAGTACATCGGCAGTTATGTGCGTATCACCCGTACTGACCGTAAAACCTTTGAAGGCAAAGTGCTGGGGCTGGCAGATAATGGCATCTTAGTTGAACGTCGCGCCAGTGGTGGCGTAATCGAACAACGCATTGGCTTCGATGATATTACACACGCTGAAGTGATGCGTAAACAGTAGGAATTTTTCCGTTATGCAATGTTATGTCTATCGTAGCAAACACCGGCATCAGACTTATCTGTTTTTGCCTAAACAAGGTGACTTTTCTGAAGTGCCGGAATCACTGGTAAAGCTGTTTGGTGAGACAGAATTCTCATTCCGGTTTGAACTGACGGAAACCCGGCAGCTAGTTCTCGCAGATGCTACTGAAGTTCTGCAACATATCAATGAAAACGGCTTCTTTCTGCAAATGCCTCCCGGTGATAAAACGAAGTATCAAGGCAATCCTACATGACCATTAAAAAATTTGCGCAACACACACCTGATATCCATGCCAGTGCTTATGTTGATGACATGGCTTATGTCAGCGGGCAAACAACTTTAGCTGAGGGTAGTTCTGTATGGCCGATGGCTGTGCTGCGTGGCGATGTTAACGCTATCACGGTAGGTAAGCGCACTAATGTACAGGACGGAGCTGTCTTACACGTCACGCATGACGGGCCGTTTACCCGCCCTGGTGGTTTACCGCTGATTATTGGTGACGATGTGACTATCGGACATAAAGCCGTGCTGCATGCCTGCACGATCGGAAACCGGTGCCTGATCGGCATGAATACCACCGTTCTTGATGGTGTCATAGTTGAAGATAACACTATTATCGGTGCAGGCAGCCTCGTCCCTCCGGGCAAACGCCTTGAGAGTGGCTTTCTATGGACAGGCAGTCCGGTTAAACAAGCACGCCCTTTAACAGATAAAGAGCTGGCCTACTTTACTTATTCAGCCGAACATTATGTGAAGCTGGCACAGCGCACCAGGGATTCGGCCACCGTTGAATAAGATACCGGACTGACCAAAGTCGTGTTATTCCATAACTAATACGACTCTATTGGTCGTCTCTTTCTGAACCCAAAAACGGCGTTTGCTGGTTTTATCCTGATGGCGGGCAACGGCTTCATACTGCCCGGGGGGCACGTTGATACTCTCGAAGTGAAGATGGTACTCACCAATCTTATGACGATTGTTTTTCTCTAAACGAAACACCTCCCATTTCATCGCCTGTAATAACGGTTGATTATTACGAATAGCCATCAGGTTCACTTTACCCAGTGGCATGGCCAGGTGCTGCATAACATACTGCCCTGATTGCACATCAATCACCTGCTCTTGAGCCAAAGCAGGCAATATAGCTTTTACCTGATACCTGCCAACGGGTAGGATTTCATTAACCGACTGTTTATCATTAATCCGATACACCCTATTGCCCGGCCCCTTAATCTCCCAGTCAACCGGGTGATCAGCACTGACTTGTAAGCGACCTATGTCCACCTGGAAGTAGGGCTGAATTTTTTGCCCCGCCTGAAGCATCACTTGTTTTTCTGCCTGATACTTTCCGACTTGCAGACGTACTTTATATAAACCCCCGGGCAATTTAACTGAATAATGACTTCCTTTCAGTTCACGAATTGTTTTGCCACTCCGCTGTATCTGCCATTTAATAGCTGAATCAGCGATTAATAATTTTTTTGATAAATTGATGTCTAGTTGCAGACTTTTTCCATTTGCAGAGATAACTTTGCCGAACGACGGCTTACTCAGAACACTCAGTTCAGCAGGTGTGGCAAATGAAGTATCAACAGATCGTTGTTCGCCAGCATGCACTGACAAGATATAAGAACACAATAATATGCAAAATGCTGTCACTGTTAGTTGCACAGCATAACTGTGCATTCTTTTTATTTTTATTAATTGGGTCATTGCTGTCTTCAGAATTTTTGGGGTTGAATCCCAATTAAACCCTGAAATCAGTGCAGGCTTGAACCAGAAGCCGATAGATTTAACCCTTTTTACGCTGGGCGGAACGAATACTGCTTACATTCAGATACCACTCAGCAGTGATTAAGCAAACAACCCTGGGTGCCTTATGGGGTAACAGTTGTGAACGGATAAGCTGTCTGGTATTCCTTCGTATTAGTCTGCAGAACCAGCGTCACACGCCACTCCATAGTACGGGATGTACAAACCGGTAATTGCAGCGTGCCCGTTAATTTTTGTTCTGAAGCACTATCACTACTGGTTATTGTCAGGGGGATAATCTGAATTCCCATGTACATATTAATCCCTTCAACGCTGATCTGAGCAACACGGAGGTCATCCATTCCCATCACAGTAGCATCAACTGCGACAGCTTTTAACAAAGGCACAGGACGCGGAGAAAGGCTAAATTTCACCTCATGACCCGACTGATCCTGCGCAAGGCAGGATGAGTGACTTAAATCGCACTCACCCTGCACAATCAGCATGCTGGCATCAGCCCCGCCGGAGTCCAAAGGCAGTAAACTAAAAACGCCAATACCGACTACGAAAGCCACCATGGCAGCAGCTAACAACTTCAGGTTCATTATGCTGCAGCACTTAATAACCCGCTGTGACGGAGTAAAGCGTCAATCTCAGGTTCACGACCACGGAAAGCA
>CACVAV010000332.1 GCA_902727945.1 uncultured Thiotrichaceae bacterium
AGATGAGCCAGCACTCTGATCAACGATTTATTTGGATAGACCGTTAAATCTGACCATTCCAGGCGCGAATCATCATCCGCATAACAGTGTGTATCGGTAATTTGTAATAATTTCACGGCGGCGGCTGGCTGATTCATGCTGTTTTCCTGTTATCGATGCAATCACTGTTCTCATGACCTGAGTCAGGTTTCAAGAAATGATAGCTATTATGCTACGGTATACCCCATCTGCCCAAATGAGTTTTTACATGCGCTTAATTGATACCCACTGCCACTTTGACCATCCGCTATTCGACGCTGATCGTGACGAGCGGGTGCGGTCAATGAATGCCAATGGGGTCAGTGATGTCATTTTTCCGGCAACCACCGCAGCAGGTTGGGGGCGTTTACGTGACATAGCTTATACATCGGCACATTTTCATGCCAGTTACGGCTTACACCCCATGTTTATGACTCAACATCAGGATAAACATATTGCACAATTACGCCAATGGCTGGAACATGAGCGCCCCGTTGCAGTGGGTGAATGTGGTCTGGATTTTTTTGTTGCTGATCCGGATAAGCAACGACAGATCTCACTATTTGAACAGCATATTCGCTTGGCACGTGAGTTTGATTTGCCGCTGATTATTCATGCCAGAAAGTCATTGGATGAAGTGCTCAAACCTATCCGTAGGTTGGGTTCGCTACGTGGTGTCATCCACAGTTTTTCCGGTAGTCAGCAACAGGCTGAGCAACTGATTGAGCAGGGGTTTTATTTAGGAGTAGGTGGCACAGCGACATACGACCGGGCGAAACGCCTGCACAAAGTCATTATGAATGTGCCGCTTGAACGTATTTTGCTGGAAACCGACGCCCCTGATCAGCCGGATAGCCAATGGCGGGGCAAACGCAATGAACCCGGACGGTTGCCGGTGATTGCCAATACAGTCGCAGCACTGACCGGAACGACTATTGAAACAATTGCCAGAACAACCACCGGCAACGCACAACAACTATTTGGAATAGCCTGATATGAAGTATTTTTTCCCGGTATTAATGGCACTGGTCATTATGGTAGGTCTGGGGGCCAGCCTGACACCTATTATTGCCGAACAATTTTTCCCAAACACGGAAAGCCGGTATCAAAAAGCCAATCCGGATAATGCCAAAGAAGCACTGGCCACATGGTTTGGTGTTTCATCAACAGACTTCACTGAAGTTAATGCTATCCGTTATCAGTCGGCACAATACAACACACGCTGGTATCACTTTGTAACGACTCGTAAACCGGTTCAGCGATTTATAGGTCGCATGCAGCTGGAACAATTAGACCTCGATGAGACCGTGTTAAAACAAGAGTTCATGACCCTGATTCCACCGGTAGATTGGTGGCAACCCGCTTCATTACAACGCCAGAGTTATTTTGCCGGAGAAGATGGCAGAAATATAATTAAACTGATCTACAATGCGGAAACAGAAACGGGTTACTTACTGATCGCATCGAAACGACAACCAGCGAATTAACGGGCGCGACGGGCCTGTGACGAAGAGTACGTATCAGCAAAAGCATTTTCGGCATTCTCAGAATAATTATACTTCTCAATGAATAATTCACGCGCCGCTTTCACCCAATGACGTAGGGGTAAAGCCTGATTCTGGCCAATTAGTTTCTGGATAGACATCAACTGCGCCGGGCTACATTCTGCCAACTGACGGTAACTAACGATCCCCAGACTATGCAGCTTATGCTCAATAGCCTCATCAATGCCCTTTATCAGCTGTAAATCATCCTTACCATCACTTAATGTCGGCAGTTTTTTCAGGTGCAGAGGGATCGGGTGTAAAGGCGAGCTGGCCTTTTGATGTTGGCGATATTTATAAATTTTTTCCTTAAGCAGGAAATTATCC
The DNA here is from genome assembly GCA_902727945.1 of uncultured Thiotrichaceae bacterium. Classification (GTDB taxonomy): domain Bacteria; phylum Pseudomonadota; class Gammaproteobacteria; order Thiotrichales; family Thiotrichaceae; genus Thiolinea. The sequence continues at coordinate 1,890 of CACVAV010000332.1, forward strand.
TTTTCGCGCTTACCCAGTAACCCCTTAAGTGCCTGAATACCTTTTCTGGCAGTTTCAAGCTCTGTGCGGACTTTAAGAAACTTGTCATGCCCCGATGTTGATTCCAATAATTGACCCAAACGTAGCTTTCGGGCTTCCGCCTCTTTAAGTTTGACACGCAAATCATGAGCATCTTCACGCACATAAGCGAAGTTTGTACGTAAACCGGCCAGTTCATCCATCAACCTTTGCTCAATCTTTTTCTTACTTTTGCTCACCACCAACCACCCGATAAGAATACCTATCAGTAAAGCAAGCGCAGAAATGATGATTAATTGAATGGATGGATGAATACTGGCTGCAGTCATTGGTCTTTTAGTACCCTTATTTCAACACGACGGTTCTTTGCCTGGCCTTCAGCAGTATCATTTCGGGCAATCGGCCGACTAGCACCATAGCCTTTTGCGAACAATTGCGCTGGCTTAACACCTTTTTCAATCAGGTATTGGCGGACATTTTCTGCCTTGGACTGACTAGAGGCAATTTGTCCAATTGCGGTACCTTGATTATCCGTATGAACAGAAACCTCCAATTGAATTTGTGCATTTTGTTTGAGTATCTGCGCCAATCTATCAAGAACCGGCAGACCTTCTTCAGCCAAAGTCAGTTGTGAATAGCCAAACTCTACTTTACTGAGACTGTATTTTTCTAAAGGGTGAGTACGGGAAGGAATGTACAAGCCATCTTCAAACTCGGCATCCTCAGCCTCTGACAATAGACTGTCTTCAGCAACAACAGAGCTGTCTGCATTGATTTCCAACTGGTTATTCACATGGCGAACACCATCAACTCCACTGACTACTTCAAGGATCTGCGGGGGTTGCGCTTCATCAGTCAGGATACCGCTGACAGTACCATCACGCCCCTCAAAACTAACACTCACTAAGGGCAAGCCGGAAAATACCAGCGCTTTATTTACTTCCTGTGTCAAATCTATAGCAATATCGTCTTTCTTCAGTTCTACCGTTATCATCCCTAATGCCACTGCTATGATGAGTGCTAAAACCACCAATTGCACCGGAGGATATTGAATATTATTGCCTGCTACAGCCATGTCATGCTCCCGAACATAGAAAAATGCCTTCTCTATGTATAGAACATCAAATCGACAGCCTGGGCAAATAAATAACATTTATTGAGCACTTCAAATAGATGGGACAGAGCTTCCAGAATAGGGAGACTCTCTATTTTGTGCTATCAGCACCGGGATATATGGGGAGTGATACCCGATTAACAGGGTGTATAGGCAGAGA
>CACVAV010000333.1 GCA_902727945.1 uncultured Thiotrichaceae bacterium
TAATCCTCAAGCAGTAATGTAATTTTGTCGGATAAGCCTTCGGCGTTGACTTTTTCCTGTGCATAGCGGTGCTGCTCGGCTGAGATAGTCGTTGTAGTGACTTTGCAGCCATAATGTTTGGCGGCATATATCGCAAAGCCGCCCCAGCCGGTGCCGATTTCCATCACATGATCAGCCGGTGATAATTGCAGTTTTTCACAGATGCGTTTTAGTTTTGTTTCACTGGCTTCCTGCATGCTGGCATTGTCGTGTTCAAATATGCCGCTGGAATACATCATGGTCGGATCAAGGAATAACTCGAACATATCGTTACCCAGGTCATAATGTGCACCGATATTTTTGCGGCTGCCTTTAAGGTTATTGCGGTGCAGCCAGTGAAATAGCTTATTGAGCGGCAGCATTAACTTACCCGCACCACCATCAAGGCCATCCAGCACTTCGCGGTTGATCAGTAACAAGCGTACCAAACCGGTGAGATCATCACATTCCCAGCTTTTTGCCATATAAGATTCACCGGAACCGACAGTACCGCCAAATGCGACATCACTGTAGCTCTGCGCATCATGTACCCGCAGGGTAACATCCAGCGAGCACTGTTCATTGAGCTGGCCAAAAACCTGACGGCTGTCACCTTCCAGCAAAGTCAGTTGACCGTATTCAATCTGAGCCAGTTTGCTTGAAAGAATACGTTTGGCAAAATGGTCAATCCAACGGGGTGCGATCATGGTTGAATCGTTTGGATTCTGTAAAGTAAGGGTGTTCGGTTTCATGATGTTTTCTCCGATGTTAATGCCTCTTTCTGAGGGGAGGAAGCGCCGGGATGACCGATAAAAGGAATGCGTTTCAGCCATAATCGCAAGGCTTCAAAATAGATCGCGCCCATGACTTTGACGGTCTGAAACGGAAAGCGGATTAAGACACGTGTCAGCTCACGTGAGTTGATGGGGCGGCGTCGCATATTCAATGTGGCATCAAACACTTTTTCACCCGCACGGTAGTTTTCCATGTGTACCGCTAACTTTTCACCGGGTTGATTAAAGCGCCAGTCATAATCAATATCCATGGGCATAAACGGTGAGACGTGAAACTGTTTTTTTGCGAAATAACGCTGTGCCTGTGGCAGGTGCTGATTATCTTTCGCATCCATCACATAACAGAACTGCTCACCCCAGGGTGTGTTGTTCACTTCTGCCACGATATATTCCAGCCTGTCGCCCTGTTGATCAAAGCAGTAGTAAAAGCTCACCGGATTAAAGCGCATACCAAAATAAGACAGGTTAGTTAACAGGCGTACCGGGCCATCCGGACGCCGCCCGGCATGTTGTTCTACCAGATCATAGACGGCAGTCTTAAGATCAGTTTCATTAGCACCGAGGTGGTCTTTACGCCGGAATGAAGCGATATTGCGTCGATTAACAGACCATAACCAACAGTGTTCAAACAGCTGAGGCAATTCGTCCAGATCGAGATACAGTGTGAACATCTGGTAGTGGAATTTATGTTCACGTGGTGTAAAACGACGATGGTCAATCCGTCCGGTGTAAAGACAGCTATGCATGTTGCAGATCCTGTTTAAAATGCTCGACTGCATTTAAAGCGCTGACCACGCCGTCCTCATGGAAACCGTTACGCCAGTATGCGCCGCAGTAGTAAGTACGCTGCACACCGTTAATAGCACGTTGTTGCGACTGAGCACTGACAGCCGCAGGCGTGAAGATGGGGTGTTGGTAATTCAGCGTTTTGATAATCTTGCTATGATCGATTGTACCACTGTCATTCAGGGTTACGCACCAGGTTTCCGGTGTGGTAAAACCCTGTAGAATATTCATGTCATAAGTCACTGCCACCCGTTCCTGTTCTTGTTGCGTGATGTGATAATTCCAGGCTGCCCAGGCTAGTTTGCGTTTGGGCAGTACCTTGGTATCTGTGTGGAGAATAATCTGATTATCCTGATAAGGGATAGCACCGAGCACATTACGTTCTTCCGCTGTGGGATGGGCTAGCAGCTTAAGCGCCTGATCGCTGTGAGTGGCGATGAATACATAATCGTAATGTTCTGTGCCATATTTTTCACTACTGATTTGTACACCGCCATCTGAAACACCCTCTAAGCGCTCAATGGATTGCACGGGGCTGCTGGTGCGGATGTTATCTTTAAAACCTGCAATCAGTGGCCCGACATAACTGTTGGAGCCACCGTCGATTACCCGCCATTGCGGACGGTCATTGACGCTGAGCAGGCCGTGATTGGCGAAGAAGCGCAGGAAAAATTGCGCAGGGAAACTAAACATTACCTCAGGTTTTGCTGACCAGATCGCCGCGCCCATAGGTACGATGTATTTCCGGATAAAGATGTCGCTGTAGTTGCCTTGTTCAAGAAAATCACCGAGGCTCAGTTGACTTACCTGAGTCTGTTTGATGAACGCATGTCCTTCACGATTAAAGCGTAAAATATCGCGTACCATGCGGTAAAAGCGTGGGCTGATAAGGTTGCTGCGTTGCGCGAATAGACTGTTCAGGGTATTGCCGTTATATTCCAGACCACTGCTTTCGCATTTAACACTGAAGCTCATTTCTGTGGCGTTTGATTTAACACCCAGTTCATCCAGCAGCGCGATAAAGTTCGGATAAGTCCAGTCATTGAAGACAATAAAACCGGTGTCGACATTAATGGTTTCACCCGCTACCGTTTCAATTGCATGGGTATGTGTGTGACCACCGATATGATCGTTGGCTTCAAACACAGTAATGTCATGTGCTTTGTGCAGATGATAGGCGGCGACATTGCCCGAAATACCGCTACCGATAATGGCAATGCGCATAGTTACGAGCCTTCCTTTACTGGTGTCTCCCAGCGTTGTGGCACTGTCCGGATCAAATTAACATCATAACCCTGCTCGCCCGCGAAGTTCAGCAGCTCCTGATATTTAGCTGCTGACAGCTCCGGTTGACGCGCCATAATCCAGATATAGTCACGCTTGCTACGGCCAATAATGGTGTGTTGATAGTCACTATCCAGATAGATAATTTTATACTCTGCTTTGAATGGCCAGATAAACTGCATGTCCCAGCTGGCATTGTTCCCGGTGTCGCTGACAAAGCCGGTCGGATTATATTGTTTGCGCTCACCCGTGAAACTATCAGCGTTAAACGTGAAGGTTGTCGCGATGCGCCCGTC
>CACVAV010000334.1 GCA_902727945.1 uncultured Thiotrichaceae bacterium
GCAAACAGGCTGTATACTGAAAAAGAAGCTGAACCCGGTGCAATAATAATCAAAGTACCCACAAAACCGACGCAAACTGCTGCCCAGCGCCGCCAACCCACAGCCTCGCCCAGCACATAAGCCGACAAGGCGGTCACAATCAGCGGGTAGGCCATGAAAATACTCTGCATTTCACCCACACCCAGCTCACGGATAACATAAGCAAAAGCAACAATCTGGATACCTAACATCGCACCACGCAGCAATTGGAGCCAGGGATTCTTTACCTTCAATACTTCTTTTAATGAGCGTTTACGGGTAGCAAACCACACGGCAAACAGGAAGAAAGCCAGGTAACGAATACCCACGAATTGAAAAATCGGAATAGTCTGACCGAGAAATTTGGTGATGGTGTCCTGCGAGGCAAACAGGATCGTCGTAGTGATCATCAACAGAATGCCTTTATTGTGTTCGTGCATCACGCCAAAAACCCAACCCGTACCACCGTGCCCTTCCCCGGCACACTCTGAATACTCAACTCCCAGCGATAGCGTTCACAAAGCCGCCGGACAATATCCAGTCCCAGGCCATAGCCACTGCCCTGATCCGTGCCGCGCTCAAACGGCTGCTGAACCCGCGCTAACGCCTGTTCATCAATGCCTTCGCCGGTATCACGCACACTCACACTGGTCTTATCAATCACTACAACGACCTTGCCGTCCGGCGTATAATTGCAGGCATTACGCAGCAGATTGCCCAATACAACCCCCACCGCCTGTGCCGGAGCCGCCACCGCTAACAAATCACCGGCCTCAGTGCTGATAGTCACATGCTGGTCACGGTTATGTGTTACTTCAATCTGTTCAATCAACAGGTCAACCAGATCATTGACGATCAGTGATTCATGTTTAGTGCGACCGGAGCTACTGTCACGCGCCAATAATAAGAGCGTTTCGATCAGCGATAACATGTCACGTGAGGTGGTATTCATCCGCTTCACTGCACGTTGCTGGGGAACCGACAGCGGTTGCCTTACCATCATTTCCAATGAACCCTGAATCACCGCCAACGGCGTGCGTAGTTCATGACTGACATCACGGGTGAACTCCTGCTCTCGCTGTAGCTGTAGCTTCAGGCGCTGGGTAAATTCGTTGAGTGAATCGGCCAGCACCCTAACCTCATCATCCACCCCAACACGGGTATAACCATCCAGGTGCAGGGAATCCAGGTCATCTTTACTAAGGTCAAAGTCGCGCATCGTTTGTGCCAGCGATATCATCGGCGACAAGTGGCGCTGTGATGAGCGATAAGCAAACCAAGCCGATAAATAGATCATCAACAAGGCCAGGCTGAGTGGCATTACCCCAAAATAGAGCGACAGCCGACTAACACTATTTTCATCAAAAATAAGAAATAAGCGGTGGCCCTCCCGATCATCAACATAAAGAATCGGTTCGTCGCCCTCAAATTCGACACGACCATAATAGGGGTGTCCCTTGTGTACTTTGACCTTCTGCAATTCATCCGGAATCTCACTGAAGTCGCCATTAACTGCGAGAAAGCCCCGCAAATTATCAGTATCGGGCGCGTGGTGAGGGTGATCGGACTCGACCAGATACCTCGCCCAGAAGTGCGCCGCCTCACGTTCCAGCGCTTTATGCATCATCACCTGCTCGACAACAAGCGCTGCCGCAAAAACGCCCAGCACGGTGATCACACTGATAAATAACATTTGTAACACATAAACACGTATCAGCTTGCTGTTGATACCGCTGGAAGTGCGCATCGTGGGTCTCCCGTGACCTGGCTTCACGTTCCGTTGACATTACACCTGTTAATTTTGATGGAATGCAAATGAACTATTCCGGCAACATAACAGGAGAACGGCAATGACACAAACAGCGCAAAAGGTACTCAACTGGACAGAGCAAGGTTATGTACCCGACACCGTTGTCCGTCATGGCATCCGCCGGCTACTGGCACAACGGCTCACGGAAATCAGTAGCGGTGACTGTGAACAGATGGCCGAGAACCAACAAAATTTTGTTGCAGCGATGCGTGAGGCTCCGATTGCGGTCGTGCCGGAAAAAGCCAATGAACAGCACTATGAAGTACCGGCAGACCTGTTCGCAGCAGCACTCGGCCCGCACTATAAATACAGCTGCTGTTACTGGCCTGAAGGTGTGAATACCCTGGCTGAAGCTGAGCATGCCGCGCTGGAACAAACCTGCCAACGGGCTGACTTAAAAGATGGTCAACGTGTCCTGGAACTGGGTTGTGGTTGGGGGTCACTGACCTTGTGGATGGCAAAACACTATCCGAACAGTCATATCACCGCCGTCTCAAATTCTGCATCACAACGTGAGCACATCGAAGCGCAGGCAGCGGAGCACAAGCTGACTAATCTTCGTATCGTCACCTGCGATATGAATGACTTTGACACGCAACATGAATTTGATCGCATTGTGTCGATAGAAATGTTTGAACACATGCGTAACTGGGAAACATTGTACAAAAAGGTCAGTGACTGGCTGACTGAAGACGGCAAATTTTTCAAACACATCTTTGTCCACCGTGCCACGCCTTATCTTTTTGAAGATAAAGAAGCCAATGACTGGATGAGCCGCCACTTTTTTTCCGGTGGCATGATGCCTTCCGATGATCTGCCTTTGTATTTTCAGAGCGACCTGAATTTATTACAACAATGGCGCTGGCAGGGGCAACATTACGAAAAAACCTGCAATGCATGGCTGGCAGAAGTGGACGCTCAGGAAGAACACGTGCGCAAGATTCTGGCCGATACTTACGGTGAAGCTAATACCCAAACCTGGTGGATGCGCTGGCGGCTATTTTTCATGGCTTGCGCTGAGCTATTCGGTTACAACGATGGCCAGGAATGGTACGTCGGCCATTACCTATTTGCTAAACAGCAGGGTGTATGACATGTCCCGCAACCTGCTTATCAGTAATTTTGTTTTATTCCAGATCGGCTGGTTTGCCTGTGTACTCGGTGGTGCTTACCAAGCCCCTCTGATTGGCAGTCTGGTCGCAGCAGTGATCATCGGCATCCACGTGATACGGGCGCAGGAGCCAGCAAAGGAAATGCGCTTGGTCGTAGTTGCGCTAGTTATCGGCCTACTATTTGAGTCGCTGCTAACGCTTAATGACTTGTCAGTATTCACATCAGGTGTACTGG
>CACVAV010000335.1 GCA_902727945.1 uncultured Thiotrichaceae bacterium
TAATCCAGCGAGGTGCCACCAAGGGTTTTGCGGTATTCATTATTCATTGTTGATTTGCCTTTATTCTATTAGTAATCACGCAGATGAAACTTGCGCTTTTCCAGCGGAACCCACTGCAGATTTTCCGGGCCGGTATAATTGGCACTCGGGCGGATAATTTTATTGTCTGTACGCTGCTCAAGAACGTGTGCACCCCAGCCGGACATACGCGCAATGACGAACAACGGTGTGAACATATCAGTGGGCACACCCATCTGCTCGTATGATACCGCAGAGAACCAATCAAGATTCGGGAACATCTGTTTCATATCCCACATCACTGTCTCAATGCGTTCCGCCACATCATACATGGTGGTGTCACCATTTTCTTCCGACAGCTCTTTGGCGACCCGTTTGATGACATCGTTACGCGGATCACCAATAGTATAAACGGGGTGGCCAAAACCGAGAATAATTTCTTTACGTTCCATGCGCTGGCGAATATCAGCTTCCGCCTCTTCAGGTGAGCTATAGCGCTTCTGAATGCGACTGGCTGCTTCATTAGCTCCGCCGTGTTTCGGGCCACGTAACGCACCGATCGCGCCGGTAATTGACGAATAAATATCAGAGTTTGTTCCGGCGATCACCCGTGCCGTAAAGGTCGAAGCATTTAACTCATGCTCAGCATACAAAATCAATGAGGTATGCATCGCCCGCACCCATGACTCCGGTGCGGGTTTGCCATGTAACAAATGCAGGATATGCGCACCAATATTATCATCATCAGTTTCAACATCAATGCGCTTACCATTCACCGCGAAGTGATACCAGTACATTAACATTGAGCCGAAACTGGCCATCAAGCGATCAATGATCAGCCGTGCCTCGTCCTGCGGCATGGTTTCACGTTCCGGCAGGCAAGTACCCATAATAGAACAACCCGTGCGTAATACATCCATCGGATGCGCTGATGGCGGCAGGGCTTCTAATGCTTGTTTAACCGGTGTCGGCAAACCACGCAGTCGCTTCAGTTTGGTTTTATAAGCTTCCAACTCAGCTTCATTCGGCAGGTGCGTGTGAACCAGCAGGTAAGCGATCTCTTCAAAGGTAGCTTCTTCTGCAAAATCAAGAATATTGTAACCCCGGTAATGCAGGTCATTACCCATACTACCGACGGTACATACTGATGTATTTGCTGCTTTTGCACCGGATAGCGCAACAGATTTCTTAACTTTTGATTTAACTGGCTCAGCCATAGTTTTCCTTCCTCACATGTTGTATATGTTGAATAGTTAGTGTTGTGTTACCTTCAGCACACTGCTATTCAGCCCCTTTTTCCGCAAATAACTGATCTAACTTCTGTTCAAAAGCGTGGTAGCCAATCGTGTCATACAGTTCCATACGGGTTTGCATGGTCTCGATCACGTTCTGTTGCGTGCCGTCATCCAACAGGTGCTGATAAACATTTTCTGCGGCTTTCGACATTGCGCGGAACGCACTCAGCGGATATAAAGCCAGTTTCACACCTACACTAGCCAGTTCATCAGTAGTGAACAGTGGTGTAGAGCCAAACTCAGTAATATTCGCCAATACCGGCACATTTACCGCTTGAGTGAATTCGGCATACTGGGCCAGTTCAACCATTGCTTCCGGAAAAATCATGTCCGCACCGGCTTCAACACACGCCATAGCCCGGTCAATCGCCGATTGCATGCCTTCAACCGCCAGAGCATCAGTGCGCGCCATAATCACAAAGCTGTCATCCGTACGTGCATCCACTGCCGACTTCACACGATCAACCATTTCCTGTTGTGAAACAATGGCTTTATTCGGGCGGTGGCCACAACGTTTTTGCATCACCTGATCTTCAATATGGAAACCACCGGCACCGGCCTGACACACCTCACGGGTAGCACGGGCAATATTAAAGGTGCCACCCCAACCAGTATCAATATCCACCAACAGCGGCACAGAAGTCACTGCTGTGATTCTTTTTACATCCTCAATCACATCGTGCAGGGTAGTGATACCCAGGTCAGGAATACCTAAAGAGGAGGCCGCTACACCACCACCGGAAAGGTAGATGGCTTTATGGCCTACTTTTTCTGCCATGATGCCGCAGTTTGCTGTTACTGCACCAACTACCTGCAAAGGGTGATTTTCTGCTACTGCCTGACGCAGTTTTTGTCCGGGGGTCATCGTCATTTGTTCTCTTCCATCATCGCTTTAATACTTTTCCACGCACCGCTAATATGGCGGCGCATGAGTAATTCCGCTAAATCACCGTCGCCATCTGCAATAGCTTCGACTATTTGGCGGTGTTGTTTTAGTGCCATGTGAGTGCGATTGCGCAAGTGGCTGGTCTGATACCGGCACATGCGTAATAACTGGTATAACTCACCCACCAGCAAATCAATTAACATCTGGTTGCGGCTGCCCTGAGCGATGTGGAAATGGAAATCAAAATCCCCCTCGCTCTGGAAATAGCTTTCGCCGCCTGACTTTTCTATCTGTTTTTCGTGCGCATCCAGTAAGCCAACTAATGCGTTGACTTCCTGTTCCGACATTTGCTCTGCTGCCATGCGGGAAGCCATGCCTTCCAATGCTTCACGCACACGGTACAAATCAGCCAGCGCAGCCATATCTAATTTAACCACTCTGGCTCCTGCATGTGGCACACGTTTAACCAGCCGCATGCCCTCCAGTTCGCGAATAGCCTCCCGCAACGGGCCACGGCTAATGCCATAGCGGGTGGCCAGATCGGCTTCACTTAATTTTTGTCCTTGCTGTAACTCACCGGTAATAATTGCCTCAGTAAGTCGCAGGGATGCTTTATCGGAAAGGGTTTTTTCTACTACTAGCGGTGTAGGCATGTGATTGCTCCGATTGTTGACAATCATTCAGAGATAATAGCATTTCTCAGGATAATTGGAAGTTTTTTAGTTGTTTTGTTAACAAAACTGGGATTGTGATATAAAAATAGTCGAATTCATATCACTGGAACGACTCATCTTTATGCCAATAAATAGTTACTCAGAAAGAATACAACAACACCCGTCAGGATTGTCAACAATGGTTGTTGTTTCCATAGCCCCATGAGCAGTGCGGTCAGTGATCCGAGTAACCAGGGATTCTGCCAATCAAAGTTCAGTGTTTTATCCGACATCAGAATCATGGGTGTAATGATGGCTGT
>CACVAV010000336.1 GCA_902727945.1 uncultured Thiotrichaceae bacterium
ACCAGCGCCTGCTCAAGATCCGCAATTAAATCTTCAACATTCTCAATCCCCGCAGAATAACGAATCAGACTTTCCGGTATGCCCATCGCTGCACGCTCTTCCGCTGTGCACTCAACATGGCTGGTGGTGACCGGCGGGCCAATGGTCGTTTCCACCGCCCCCAGATTTGCCGCCGCATGTGCATATTTCAAACGTGGCACAAACCGTCGTACCGCATCAAAATCATTATTCTTGAGCATAAAACTCAACATGCCGCCAAAACCGCGCATCTGTTGCTTAGCAATTTCATGGCCGCTGTGGGAAGTCAGGCCGGGATAATACACCGCACCAATCGCCGGATGTGTCTCAAGATACTGCGCTACCTGCATCGCATTTGAATTTTGTTGGCGGATACGCAATTCCAGCGTTTTCATACCGCGTAACAATAAATAGGCCGCCATCGGATCGAGTGTTGCACCATTGATTTCACGGTAATGGTAGACCTGATGAATGCGTTCCTTATCACCACAAATTACCCCACCCAAGGCATCCGCATGCCCCCCTAAATACTTGGTCGCACTGTGCAATACCAGATGAGCGCCTAACGCTAACGGATTCTGGTTAATCGGTGTGGCAAAGGTATTATCGACAATAACGGTAGCGCCGACGCTACGCCCTGCTGCTGCCAGGCGGGCGATGTCCATGACTTTGGTGGTCGGATTAGTCGGGCTTTCCAGATAAACCACATCGCAACCCTTGGCGATTTCGGCCTCAATTTCTTCATGATCCGTGGTATTGCACAGCGTCACATTGATATTAAAACGCGGCAGGAATTCAGTGAACAATACATTGGTACCGCCGTAAGTATCTTTTACTGATACCACGCGCTGACCGGGTGAGAGCAAGGCGAATAATGTGCTACTGATAATACCCATACCCGTAGCGGCACTGGTCGCGGCCTCCGCACCTTCTAACCGGCAGATTTTATCCTCGAAGACAGCCACAGTCGGATTGGTATTGCGGCCATAGATATGACCGGGCTTCTCGCCCAGCGCCACCTGCATCCACTCATCAACATCTTTGTAGCCATAACCAACACTATGAACGACAGGTACTTGTGTTGCACCCTGAATAAGTGATGATTCTTCCCCTGCCCACAGGCACTGCGTCCCCATGCGGGTAGTTTGTTCTGACATTCCGACTCCTCTTTTGATAGCAAATATTGCCAGCTACCATACCGCTTAATGCAAAAGTAAACACCGTGTTTTGAGTGGGTAATGTTTTTTTATCACATCAAAATCACGATCATTGTCCAGATAATCTTTAACCATCTGGTGCTGTTTGTCATTAGAAATACCTTGCAAAACCTCAGTCAGCACCACCCCACTTTTAAAAAAATTTTGATGAAACATTGAACAACCCGCCTGTTTTTCAATCTATACTAATAAGATCAGACTTACCCTACCTGGTAACAAACCCCTGCTCAAAGGACTCCTATGGCAACTCCCCGCACACATGAAGTTGATATTATCCGTTTACTCGCATTACTCGGTATCTGTATCGTTAATATACCTTTGATGGGCATATTTGAGGATGGCTCTTTTGAAACCCCGACTGCCCTCTACAATCAATATGCAGAATTTGTCACATCACTATTGATTGATGGAAAATTCATTTTGCTGTTTTCGTTTATTTTCGGCTGGGGAATCGCTATACAGGAAAAAAGTATCACGGCAGCAGGCAATAACTTCTCAGCTTATTATTTCCGTCGTGCCGCCGGATTGATTATTCTCGGCCTTGCTCACATGTTATTTGTCTTCAGCGGCGATATTCTGGTCACCTATGGCGTAACCAGCCTGCTGTTCTGGTTTATCAGAGACTTTGCTTTGCGTACTTCCGCCTTGCGATTGTCGCTCATCATGACCGGCCTGAATTTTCTGCTGGGTATCGTATTTATTATGGGCTTAATCGGTTTATACCTATTCACTGATGATGAAAACTTTTTGGATTATCTGGTATTTGAGAATAAGGATCTGGGCGCTTCCTTTTATGAAGCAACACGCTTCAGAATCAAAGAAGGCGGTAGCGTACTCTTCCTATCGCTGTGCATGTTTACCTTTCAGGGTCTTGGTGCTTTTGCCCTGGGTTACGCTGCGGCACACGCTGGTTTATTTACTGAAAACAGCGCGGCTTTTCTGAAACTCAGGCAAGCACTACCCTGGTTACTGGTCATGGGCATCATCGGTAATGTACCTTATGCACTCGCCATCAGTGACTTAATTGACAATGCCTGGTTAATCCCCGGTATCGGCTTATGGTTCATAGGTGCTCCGGCACTGGCTGCTGTGTATTTATACTACACCGTTATCGCCGCACGGCGGATTCAGGTACCGGAAATCTTTGTGCTCGCCGGAAGGAACTCCCTGTCTGTATACGTACTACAAGGCATTATCGCCAGCCTGCTGTTCGGTGGCTACGGATTGGGTTTGTTCAATCAATTCAGAGAGCTGGCGTTAATCCCTATTGCTATCGGTATTTACCTGACTTCAGTGCTCATCACCGGCCTGTATGCCAAACGTTTCGGGCGTGGCTTTCTGGAGCCGGTATTACGCAAAATCAGTGGCAGCTAATGAGCAATCAAGCTTCCTCAACAATCCGCACCGCCAATACATCACAAGGTGCATCGTGCAGTAATTCATTAGTGGTTGAACCATGAAATAACAAGGACAAACCATGCCGCCCGTGGCTACCGGCAACAATCAGATCTGCACCGGATTGATTGGCTTCTTCATGAATCGCATCACGGGTACTTACTGCTTCGATCACCTTGTGGTAGTTCACCACATCACTGTATTGTGCCGCCAGATCAGCCAGTATTTCACGGGCATTATTAAGACTGGCTTGATACCCTTCATCATCTATTTCAATAGGAAACGGCGCACCACCAATCGCTCCGGCGGATGCCAACGGTGGCAAGGGTTCCATGACAAAAATAAGATTGAGCTGAGCGCCCGAACCTCTGGCTAAAACAGCAGCTCGCTCGCAGACCCGCGCGTTTGACTCATCATTATCAACCGCAACAATAATATTATGGTAGTTCATGAATGACTCCTTATGCAGTTTAAAAGGTATAACTAAACCCTAGCACAAGTTGTCTGCCTGACAAGGCGTTTGCTCTGATAAAACAA
>CACVAV010000337.1 GCA_902727945.1 uncultured Thiotrichaceae bacterium
CAATCAGCCGTTCCCATGCTCCCCGACACGTAGAATTTTCAGTTGATTGGTACCACCTCTTGAACCCATCAGATCACCTTTGGTAATGATGACCAAATCGCCCTGATCCACTACTTTTTCACTCAGCAATAACTCAACGGCAGCACGGTTAGCGCTTTTCGCATCAGTGCTGGCCTTGGTCTGTTTTACCGGGTAAACACCCCGGTACAGAGACACCCGGCGACAAGCGCTGTCACTCGAAGTCAGTGCATAAATCGGGATACCGGAGCTGACACGCGACATCCAGCGTGTTGTGGAGCCGGATTCAGTCAGCGCAGCAATCGCCCGCACACCCATGTGATTTGCGGTATACATCGTTGCCATAGCCACACCCTTATCGATGAGCGTAGAAAACCGGCCATCTTTATGATCAGCATTATGGTCAATGGCATTCTCAGCCTCTTCACATAAATTCGCCATAATTTCGACAACCCGCGCCGGATGATCACCCACTGCGGTTTCACCGGACAGCATCACCGCATCCGTACCATCAATAACCGCATTCGCGACATCAAATACCTCAGCACGTGTCGGGATCGGATTAGTAATCATGGTTTCCATCATCTGCGTTGCCGTGATAACGATACGATTCAGTTCACGGGCGCGTCTGATCAGCAACTTCTGAGCCATTGGCAATTTAGCATCACCAATCTCAACCCCCAGATCACCGCGTGCCACCATAATCACATCCGAGGCTTTGATGATTTCATCCATCGCCGGTTGTAACACCGCCTCAGCACGCTCAATTTTCGCCACCAGCGCCGCTGTCCCGCCTGCAATCTCCATTAAACGCCGCGCCATATTCATGTCTTCAGCATTACGTGGAAAGGATACCGCCAGAAAATCCACCCCGATCTCGGCAGCGATTTTAATATCATCCATATCCTTCCCGGTCAGTGCCGGTGCAGACAAGCCGCCGCCACGACGGTTCAGGCCCTTATTATTTGACAGCACACCACCCGTCACCGTTGTGGTATGAATAGCAGTACCTTTAATTTTGTCCACCGCCAGAACGATGCGGCCATCATCCAGCCAGAGTTCATCACCGGCAGCAACATCGTCCACCAACTGCTTATAGCCCAGTCCTACACGCTTCTGATCCCCTGTAGCTTCATCCATACCAGCATCTAATATGAATTTATCACCGGGGTTCAGTGTAATCTTGCCCTCTTTAAAACGGGCGATACGTAACTTCGGCCCCTGTAAGTCACCGAGAATACCGACGGTACGTCCTACTTTTTTTGCAGCAGCACGTACCATTTCTGCACGCGCGGCATGCTCTTCTAAGGTGCCATGTGAAAAGTTTAACCGGACTACATCGACTCCGGCACGAACTAATGCTTCGACTGATTCCGGCGTACTGGTCGCCGGCCCCATAGTTGCAACAATTTTTGTGCGTCTCATATTATATTTTTAACCTGTCTTTGGTGGTTTGTTTACCGGCGTTCTGTTAAACAAAATACCGGCATTAGAAATAATTATTAGCCTGCCGCACGCTCCTCCAACATAGTCACCGCAGGCAATTGCTTTCCTTCAAGAAACTCAAGGAAAGCACCGCCACCGGTGGAAATATAAGAAACCTTATCGGCAATTTGGTATTTATCAACAGCGGCCAATGTGTCGCCACCACCCGCTACCGAAAATGCAGCTGATTCAGCAATCGCCATCGAAATAGCCTTAGTGCCTTCGCCAAACTGATCAAACTCAAACACGCCTACCGGGCCATTCCAAAGAATAGTACCCGCATTTTTAATCACTTCAGCCAGCGCCGCTGCACTCTTCGGGCCAATATCAAAAATCATATCATCGTCACTGACCGCAGCCACTGTCATAGTGGTCGCTGCTGCATCCGGAGAAAATTCTTTACCACAGACCACATCCGTCGGCACCGGAATACTACCACCACGCGCTTTGGCATTAGCCGTCAACGTTTTACAGGTCTCAACCAAATCTGCTTCATATAAGGACTTACCGACATTGTGACCTTGCGCCGCAATGAAGGTATTCGCGATCCCGCCACCAACGATTAACTGATCAACCACTTTGGACAATGATTCTAATACCGTCAGCTTAGTGGAGACTTTAGAACCACCCACCAGCGCCACCAACGGACGTGCCGGATTATCCAACGCCTTACCCAGCGCTTCCAACTCACCTGCTAACAACGGGCCGGCACAAGCCACCGGTGCAAATTGTCCCGCACCATGTGTAGAGGCCTGAGCGCGGTGCGCCGTACCGAAGGCATCCATCACGTAAATGTCACATAAGTTAGCATATTGCTTAGACAAGTCTTCGTCGTTTCTCTTTTCGCCAACATTGAAACGGACATTTTCCAAAAGGACAACATCACCATCAGCCATAGCCGGTGCATTGCCCAGATAATCAGTGACCAATGCAACGTCTTTACCCAGCATACCGGACAGATGCTGCGCAACCGGTGCTAAAGAAAATTCATCAGCAGGTTCGCCCTCAGTCGGACGACCTAAATGTGTCATCAGCATGACTTTAGCGCCAGCTTCCATCGCCAGCTTAATGGTGGGTAATGAAGCACGAATCCGTGCATCGGACGTTACTTTGCCGTCCTTAACCGGTACATTCAGATCTTCACGAATTAATACACGTTTACCGGCAAGATCAAGATCGGTCATTTTGATGATAGACATAGCCTAAGTTCCTTGAGAGTTTTATAAATCGATTAGCTGAAGACAGAAGCAACCTCTCCCTGACCCTCCCCCTGATTTCACACGTTTTTTTGTAAACGTGGACTGGACAGGGCTGGGGAGGGTTTTTTTAAATGATCAAGCCATTACATGCTTAGCAAAGCGCAGCATATTACAGGTATAACCATATTCATTGTCATACCACGCAACGACCTTAACGAAGGTACCATCCAGCGCAATACCGGCGCCCGCATCAAAAATAGATGAGTTAGTGTTACCACGGAAATCAGTAGCAACCACCTTGTCTTCGGTATAACCCAGAGTCTCACCAATACCGGTTTCAGTCTCAGAAGCCGCTTTCATTGCCGCACAGATTTCGTCATAAGACGCATCTTTATCTAACTCAACCGTCAGATCCACCACCGACACATCAGAAGTCGGTACACGGAAGGCCATACCAGTCAGCTTGCCATTCAACGCAGGCAGAACAACACCCACAGCCTTAGCTGCACCAGTAGAGGAAGGTATAATGTTTTCAAGAATGCCGCGACCACCACGCCAGTCTTTCATCGACGGGCCATCAACTGTCTTCTGTGTCGCAGTAGCAGCATGAACCGTGGTCATCAGGCCACGCTTAATACCCCAGTTATCATTCAGCACCTTCGCTACCGGTGCCAGACAGTTAGTAGTGCAAGAAGCAGCAGAGATAATGGCCTGATTATCATAAGTCTCATGATTAACACCATAAACAAACATCGGTGTACCGTCTTTAGACGGCGCAGACATCAATACCTTCTTAGCGCCCGCTTCGATGTGCTTCTGGCAGCTTTCTTCAGTCAGGAAGAAACCGGTACATTCCAGCACCAGATCAGCACCTGCTTCAGACCAGTTCAGATTAGCCGGGTCACGCTCAGCCGTCAGGCGGATATTCTTACCGTTAACCGTCATCGTATCGCCATCAACGCTGACATCACCGGCAAAGTTGCCATGCACAGAGTCATATTTCAGCATATAAGCCAGATAATCATTATCCAGCAAATCATTGATAGCTACTACTTCAAGATCATCCGCAAAATCTTTTGCGATTGCACGAAACGCCATACGTCCGATACGGCCAAAACCATTAATGCCAACTTTAATTGTCACTTTGAACTCCCGAATTTTTTCAAAATTTTAAATTAGATAACCAGTTACCCTCCCTTCTGCTACGTAAGCAAAAGGGAGAGGCAGTAAGTGTCGTTACAGAACGTCGTTCACTGCCGCAACCACATTGTCAACCGTAAAGCCGAAGTGCTTGAACAGCTCACCCGCAGGCGCAGACTCACCGAACGTATCAATACCGACAACTTTGCCATTCAGACCCACGTACTTATACCAACCACCCGTGACGCCTGCTTCAACTGCGACACGGGCAGTCACTGCACCCGGCAGCACTGATTCACGGTAAGCCGCGTCCTGCGCTTCAAACGCATCAACGGAGGGCATGGACACAACACGGATGTTCTTATCGGACAGTGCTGCAGCTGCATCCATCGCTAAACCAACTTCAGAGCCTGTCGCAATAATAATCGCATCCGGCGTACCGTCGCAATCTTTCAGCACATACCCGCCTTTTACTATATCAGCCTGCTGTGTGTCTGTACGCTGCTGAAACGGCAAACCCTGACGAGTCAGAATCAAACAACTCGGGCCGTTCTGCTTTTCAATCGCCGCGCGCCAGGCAATAGCGGTTTCAACACCGTCACACGGACGCCAGACTGACATCTGTGGAATCAGTCGCAAAGTGGCGGTTTGCTCCACACCCTGGTGCGTCGGGCCATCTTCACCCAGACCGATAGAATCATGCGTATAAACAAAGATGCTGCGGATCTTCATCAGCGCGGCCATACGCAATGCATTTCGCGCATATTCAGAGAACATCAGGAAGGTCGCACCGTAAGGAATGAAACCACCGTGCAACGCCACGCCATTCATCAAAGCACTCATACCAAACTCCCGCACACCGTAGGACAGGTAGTTACCCGTGTAGTCCTTATCAGTGCCATGCATCGAGTTAATACCCTTACTGCTATTGCTGAACGTATTGTTCGATGGCGTCAGGTCAGCAGAACCACCCAAAAATTCAGGCAGCAAGGGGGCAAAACCATTCAGCGCATTCTTGGAGGCAACACGGGTCGCCGGAGACTCCGCCTTTTCAATAATCGCTGCGATAGCCGCATCAGCCTTTTCAGACCAGTCAGCTGGCAGATCACCCGCCATACGCCGTGTAAATTCAGCGGATTCAGCCGGGAACGCAGCGCTATAAGCTGCCAATTTCTCATTCCAGGCATTCTCAGCAGTAGCGCCTTTATCTTTGGCATCCCAACCGGCATAAATGTCATCCGGCACAGTGAAAGGCTCATGCGTCCAGCCCATTGCTTTGCGGGCCGCTGCAATTTCTTCAGCCCCCAACGGCGCACCGTGCACATCATGGCCACCTTCTTTGTTAGGTGCACCTTTACCAATCACTGTCTTACAACAAATCAGTGTCGGCTTATCTGTTTCCAAACGTGCAGTCTCGGTCGCCACACGAATCGCGTCAGCATCATGGCCATCAACATCCGCCACTACCTGCCAGCCATAAGCTTCAAAACGCTTCGGTGTATCATCAGCAAACCAGCCAGCCACGTCACCATCAATAGAAATGCCATTATCATCGTAAAAGCAGATCAGCTTACCCAGATTCAGTGTACCCGCCAGAGAGCAAGCCTCATGCGAGATACCTTCCATCAGACAACCATCACCCAGGAATACATAGGTGTAGTGATCAACAATGTCATGCCCGTCTTTGTTGAACTGTGCCGCCAACACTTTTTCAGATAATGCCATGCCGACAGCATTGGCAAGACCTTGTCCCAACGGGCCGGTCGTTGTTTCAATACCCGGCGCATAACCATACTCAGGGTGGCCCGGTGTTTTTGAATGTAACTGGCGGAAGTTTTTGATCTCTGACATTGAAAGATCGTAACCGGTCAGATGCAGCACGGAATAAGGCAGCATGGAGCCGTGACCATTAGACATGACAAAACGGTCACGATTGGCCCAATCCGGATTTTGCGGATTATGTGACATGAAGTCGTTATAAAGAACTTCGGCGATATCAGCCATGCCCATAGGGGCACCCGGATGACCTGAATTAGCTTGCTGAACAGCGTCCATAGACAAGACGCGGATCGCATTAGCCAGCTCCTGACGAGTAGTCATGAAAAATCTCCTAATAGTGCTAAAAATAATTCGCGTGATTGTAACCGAATGACACGACTAAAGGACAACCAGCGCATAAAATGAATAATTCCCATGCTGTCTGTTAACAAGCAGCATGGGAATTATTCATTGGTGGGTTATGTCCTCCTCCGACAATTATTTCCAGCAAACGCATTGTGCCGAACTTCGTCAGAGCCAACAATTCCCCATCTTAGATAGGGTATTAGGTGACAGTTGCCATTTAGGAATAAGCCATGAATACTTGGCATCATGAAAACACTATTGAACAATCCGTTGATTAAAGGCCCGCTCTGGGCATTACAATTATTCACCGGTGCCAAATCATTTCAGGATAACCCTGTCATTGGCAGCCCCCTGCTTAACAAACTGGGTCTGCATATTACACGAATTATTGCTTCACATGCCGTGATGAACCTGCGTATGTGGATGTTAGGAACAAGTATCAGCAAGGCAGACCGGAAAAGTTACCGCCAACACGGTTACATTATGAAAACTAATTACCTCCCGGAAGCTGATTTTAAAACCATTGAACAGGAACTGCGTCATTGGCAGGGCAAAGCCCGCACCTTTCACCAGGGCGATACACAAACACAACGCACACTGCTTGACCCGGACACGCTCAGACAGCTGCCTCATACGGCAAAATTAGTGGCGAACCGTGATTTCCAACGCCTGCTGCAATACAGTAATGCGCATCAACGTCTGCCATTTTTCAATATTGAGCGCATTAATAATGGCGTACAAACCAATAAGGCAACTGATCCGCAAAAAGACATGCACTCAGATACTTTTCACCCGACCATGAAATTCTGGTTATACCTTGACGATGTGGATGAACATAACGGGCCATTTACTTATATCCCCGGCTCAAACCGTCTGAGTAAAAAGCGCCTGAAATGGGAATATCAGCACAGTCTGAGCGCCCATAAACACCCAAACCGTTTAGCAGCCCGTGGCTCTTTTCGTTTTTCAGCACAAGATTGTGCTGAAATAGACCTGAAAGCGCCTCGTGCTTTCACTGTGAAAAAAAATACCTTATTGATTGCCAACACTTTCGGAGTGCACGGGCGCGGTCATGCTGACCCCGGCAGCACACGTCTGGCACTATGGGGTATGGGGCGCACAAACCCTTTCATACCCTTCCCCGGAACCGGCTTGAAGATTGTCAACCAATATCAATATAAAGTATTGGATTGGCTTAAAAAATAAAAACATGACTTATCTTTTAACAGATTTTTTATCACGATGAACAAAATTTGTTATCCGATGGTCACCAGCCGTTTTTGAAAACACTTAAATCAAGTATAGTTAAGCCATTAAATCAACTGCAAACCCCGTTTAAGGTTTCAATCAGGACATAAGAATGATGCGTTCCGCTATGACAAAAAAATTATTGCTGGCTGCCTTGCTGGTTCTTACCGTGCAAGGATCGGCTTGTGCAGGCGCTCTGCCAAGCAATGTCGGAGGACAACCGTTACCGTCACTCTCCCCGATGCTGGAACGTGTTACACCTGCCGTCGTTAACATCACCACGGAAGGTAAACAAAAACTGGACGACTCACTGGCCAATGACCCGTTTTTCAAACGTTTTTTTGACAATGTTCAGGGTGAGCGCCGCATAGACGGCACCGGCTCCGGTGTCATTATCCATTCCAAACACGGCCATATTCTGACTAATTATCATGTTCTGGAAGGCGCTGAACGCATTAATGTCACTTTAAATGATGGCAGAAAGTTTGTTGCCCGGGTCGTTGGCGCAGACCCTAAAGCAGACTTAGCGGTGATTGCCATTCCGGCTGAGCGTTTATCTGCCATACGCTTTGGCAACTCCAAACACCTGCGGGTAGGTGATTTTGTGGTCGCTATCGGTAACCCTTACGGCATCGGCCAATCCGTTACCTCCGGCATTATCAGTGCACTGCACCGTAACCCCGGCATTGGTGAATATGAAGATTTTATTCAGACAGATGCTTCCATCAATCTGGGCAACTCCGGGGGCGCATTGATTAATCTGCGGGGCGAACTCATTGGCATAAACACGGCCATTCTTGGTGGACAGAGCGGCGGCAATATCGGTATTGGCTTTGCTATTCCGATTAATACAGCGGCGGGCATCATCGACCAGATTGTCCGCTTCGGCCAGGTAGAACGCGGCATTCTGGGTATAGAAGTCGGCAATGTTGATCCGCAGACAGCGCGTGCCTCCGGATTAGCAGCCCACGCAGGTGCATTAATTGAACGTGTTTTCCCTGCATCATCTGCTGATTTAGCAGGTTTGCAGGCGGGCGATATTATTATACGGCTGAATAATTCTGAGGTGAGTGGTGCCAGTGATGTAAAAAGTCTGATCGGCTCCATGCGGGCAGGTTCCAAACTGGGCATTGTCTATCTACGGGCAGGACGCACACGGACGGCGCACACCAGTATCGGTGAATCCATACCTATTCCCTCCCCTGCAACCGAAGCCAAGCCCTTCTGGGAGAGTAATTAACCAACTTTTACGTAAAAAGTAGCTTTATTCTTTGAAAAAAAGAAAAAAATCATATAAAGTGTGAACCTTATACAGCTTGTGTTCATCTAACTAGGTAAGTTGAACATAAAGAGATGGATCTCGTTGAAAGATTCCGCGATAAAAAGAGTCTCAACAAATAAAGCGCTAAAGCCCGGCGCTGTTGAGTAATCTTTCGCGGACACAGGTTTGGTGTCCCCAATCCAGACCTGTTTATTAAACCCCGGCTTTTAGACCCCCTGTTTGGCCGGGGTTCCTTTTTTAAAGGGAACCCTCCTCCTCATTACCACGCCCCAGCCAACCTTCCAAATGATCCCATAGCTCATCAAGCCCCTGCCCTTTTTCTGCAGAAAAAAGCTGCACGGTCGCATCGACCGCAGATGCCTGCATCGCCTTCCTGACCTGAAGAAAAGTGGTAGCCGCCTGTCCCCGCTTTAATTTATCAGCTTTATTCAATAAAACATGCACCGGTAATCTTCGCTGTTCAGCCCAATACAAAAAGCCCTGATCAAAATCAGTTAAGGGATGACGCACATCCATGACCAGAATCAATCCTCTCAGGGTGGAACGTTTGGTAAGATAGTCTTCGATAAACGCCTGCCATTGTCGTTTTACTTTCTCAGGGACTTTGGCATAACCATAACCGGGAAGATCCACCAGGCTACAACCGTCAGACAATGTGAAAAAATTAATGAGCTGAGTGCGTCCGGGTGTTTTACTGGTGCGGGCCAGGCTTTTTTGAGAGCAGACACGATTGATCGTACTGGACTTGCCTGAATTGGAACGTCCGGCAAAGGCGACTTCAAAAGCACCCGCAGGGGGTAACGTTGAAAAGGTTGTCGCACTTTGGGTAAATTTTGCTTGCTGAAAATAAGCATTCATAATGTTAGCATTCTCTAATATTTTTTTGCGGTATAACGCCAGAATGTGATATACAGTTCTGCATTTTTGAGAGCATAGCGGGCATAGATGCGCTGTAGCAATTAGATTTGCAGCTTTATTCGATGTTTTAGGAGTATTTTAGATGAAAAAGACACTCATCATGGTATTGGCAGGCCTTGCTGTCAGTGCTTCAACCACCGTGTTAGCCAATAGTGCAGCCACTGAATTGAAAGGTGATCCGGCAAAAGGCAAATCACTATCAGCCACTTGTGCGGCTTGTCATGGCGCTGATGGTAATAGCACCAACCCTGAATGGCCGAAGCTGGCGGGACAGCATGAGTCTTACCTGTTGAAACAGCTGCAAAACTTCAAAGCCGGTCAGGATGTCGAGGGAGGGCGTTACAATGCCTCCATGGCACCCATGGTAGCAGGCTTATCTAATCAGGATATGGCTGACCTGGCAGCCTACTATTCATCGCAAACAGCCAAACAGGGTGAAGCTGACCAAACGATGGTTGAGCTGGGCAGACAGATTTACAAAGGCGGCAACAATGCTTCCGGCGTTGCGGCTTGTGCAGCCTGTCACGGCCCGAACGGCAGCGGCAATCCCGCGTCTAAGTTCCCTGCACTGGCGGGTCAGCATGCGAAATATACGGCGATACAGCTGGAAGCCTTCAGCAAGTATCAGCGGGCTAACGACGCAGGTCAGATGATGCGTAATATTGCTGACAAAATGACTGATGCAGAAATGGCAGCAGTGTCTGAATATATTTCAGGCTTGCAAAACCAGTAGCCTCTGCAAGACGTACACTCCCGGCCGTCAAAGAGGAGATGTACTGTCATGGCTGTTAAGCAACATACGAATCTGTATGCGTACTTAGGGTTATTTTGCATTTGTGAAAAAGGGTGGCATTGTGCCACCCTTTGTCGTATTAGTTTTCAAGAGTTTAAAGACCTCCCATGAAATCATCCAGAACAGTCGGCTCCAGAATAGTAAATTTTCTCGGTTCAATGAACCTGGCTATTACCCTGCTGGTAGTGTTGGCTATCGCCTCTGTCCTAGGCACCGTATTACAACAAAACCAACCGTATACATCCTACGAAATTAAATTCGGTAAATTCTGGTTTGAAGCATTCAGATCACTGGGGTTGTACGATGTCTACTCTGCCGTGTGGTTCCTGCTGATACTGGGCTTTCTGGTGCTATCCACCACCACTTGCGTAGTCAGAAACACACCCGGCATGCTGAAAGAACTCACCCGGTTCCGCGAAGGCGTCAAAGAAAAATCGCTGCGCCTGATGAAACAGTCTGAAGCCATGCACAGCAAACAATCCGTTGATGACATACAGACACTGGTTAAACGGGTATTAAAAGCGGAAAACTTCCGTTTTCGCGAAAAGAGCGAAAAGGAGAATGGTCAATATACCGTCTTAGCGGCTATGAAAGGCGGCTCTAACCGGTGGGGCTATTGGCTGACTCATATCGGCATTATCGTTATCTGCCTGGGCGGGCTATTTGATAGTCGTCTGCCCATGATGTTCGCGGAATGGCAGGGTGAGGTAATACCCGAGACCCGTAACGTACCTGCTTCTGAAGTGCCGGATGTCAGTACGCTTTCCTCAGCTAACTTTTCTTACCGTGGCTCGGTTGATATACCGGAAGGACGACGTGCCAATATCGTATTTCTGCCGGTGCGTGACGGCTATCTGGTACAAAGACTTCCCTATGAAGTTGAAGTTAAAGAATTTCGTGTTGAACACTATTCCACCGGCCAGCCAAAATCCTTTGAGAGTGACCTGGTTATCCATGATCCGGATCTGGAAGCACCGCTGGAAGAAACCATTTCGGTTAATCACCCTTTATTGTACAAGGGCACAGCTATCTATCAGGCTAACTTTGGTGATGGCGGCTCAGAAATCAAAATGAAGTTGCACCCTTTTGTTAATCAGTATGCTACTCAGGAAATGACCGGCAATGTCTTCAAGGAATATAATCTGACTAACGGCGACCGGAAATTCCGCCTTGAACTGGAAAATTTCCGCCTGTTTAATATCAACCCTATCAAAAATGATGATGGCGAAGAAGAACAGAAGAACTTAGGGCCGAGCTTTATCTTCCGGCTGCGTAACGCCGCTGGTGAAGCCATCGAGTACACCAATTACATGGCTCCGGTGACACTGGATGGCCGCCAATATATCCTGAGTGGCGTACAGGTAAGCCCGTCAGACCCACAGCGTTTCCTGCATATCCCGGCAGATAATAAAGGCAGTGTGGGCTTATTTATGAAATTCCTGAAAAACCTGCAAGATACAGCGCTGGTGCGTAAAGTCTCGATAGATACCACGGTTGAATCGATGCAAGGCGCGAAGCTGAATGATGATGCAGTACAAAATCAGGTAGTCGAATCAATGGTACGTCTGACGCAATTGTTTGTGACCACCGGCTTCGATGGTATCTCTGAGGACATTGCTGCCCGGTTTCCGGAAGACAAGCGGGCCTCTGTGTCAGAAGCGTTCATGAAAGTGCTGCAGGCTTCGCTCAGGGCTGTTTATTTAGAAACCCTGAGGCAAGAAGGCAAGCCCGAAGCAGATGAGCGCGACTGGCTCTTCTATGATGACAGCATGAGTGCGATAGCCAACCTGCCCTTCTATGGTTCGCCGTGGTACATTCAGATGACCGGATTCACACAAATTGAAGCATCCGGCCTGCAAATCACCCGTTCGCCGGGTAAGAATATTGTCTATTTCGGTAGCACCATGCTAATTATTGGGGTCTTTCTGTTATTTTACGTATCTCATCGTAGAATCTGGGTGTACCTGAAGCCGCAGGATGATGGTCAGACCGAAATCATACTGGCCGGAAGCGCCAACCGGAATGAAGACGAGTTCAAAAAATATTTTCAACGATTGCAACTGGCATTCCGCCAGACGCTATCAGACGGAGGCAAGTAAACTATCATGTCCGTTCAACAAAATGCGTTAGATAAAAATACATTAGATGACTTTATAGACAAACCCAACCTGCTCCAAAAGCTCGGTATCTTTGACTGGGTTTGGGCACTGCTGGTGACTGTGGGCGCTGCCTTTGTTTTCACACAATACGCTGCCCACATGGATGTTTATGAGCAGGGGATTCTAATCCTGTCAGTACCGTCACTCATCGCCTTTGGCTGGTCATGGCGTCCGATGCAATCGCTCACACTGGTGGTGACTGTACTCAGCCTGCTGGGCATCTGGCTTTACGGGGGTAACTATGGCAATGCTGAAAGCAGTTTTGGCCTGAGGTTCCTGGTTTCCAGCCAGTCAGCTGTTATGTGGATGAGCGCTCTGTTTGTACTGTCCACCGTTTTCTATTTTGCCGGGCTGATTGCCGGCAGTGAGTTTATAGAAAAAACAGCATCAGCCATGAGCTGGACAGCGATTACTATGGGTTTTGTCGGCCTGATGGTACGTTGGTATGAGTCTTACCTGATTGATCCGGAATTTGGCCATATTCCGGTCAGTAACCTGTATGAAGTATTCATTCTGTTCTGCCTGATTACCGGCCTGCTCTACATGTATTACGAAGGCCGCTACAAAAACCGTTCAATGGGCGGGTTTGTATTATTAGTGATTAGTGCGGCTGTTGCCTTCCTGTTGTGGTACGGCTTTTCACGCGGTGCTGACGAAATTCAGCCGCTGGTGCCGGCATTGAAAAGTTACTGGATGAAAATTCATGTACCTGCCAATTTCGTCGGCTACGGTGCTTTCGCACTCTCTGCCATGGTCAGTGTGGCTTATCTGTTAAAAGACAGCGCCCTGAAACGTAATCCTGACGGTCTGATGGCCAGACGCCTGCCTTCGCTGGAAATGATGGATGACCTTAGCTACAAGTCTATCGCATTAGGTTTTGCTTTCTTCACTATCGCCACTATTTTAGGTGCTATGTGGGCGGCGGAAGCCTGGGGTGGTTATTGGTCATGGGATCCGAAAGAAACCTGGGCATTAATCGTCTGGCTGAACTACGCTGCGTGGTTGCATTTCCGTTTCTCTAAAGGCTGGCGTGGTACACACATGGCGTGGTGGGCTATTGCGGGCCTGTTCATCACCCTGTTCGCTTTTATCGGTGTGAATATGTTTTTATCAGGCCTGCATTCCTACGGTGAACTTTAAC
This sequence comes from uncultured Thiotrichaceae bacterium, assembly GCA_902727945.1. Taxonomy (GTDB): domain Bacteria; phylum Pseudomonadota; class Gammaproteobacteria; order Thiotrichales; family Thiotrichaceae; genus Thiolinea. The sequence continues at coordinate 13,508 of CACVAV010000337.1, forward strand.
TACCTATCTTTAGTCTGACTGAAAGTAATAGAGGGGGCTGCCAATGAGCAGTCTCCAAACAACCATAAATCCAAGGAGAAATTTGATGAAGAGAGTGTTTAGTTTTACGTTGCCTGCCCTGTTGCTGGCGATTGTTGGCCTGGCAGGCTGCATTCCGGAATCACAGGCGCGTACTTTCACTGAAAATGTTGACTTTGCTGTCATCACCCCTCCGTTAAGCACCCAGGCAGAAGAAGGCAAAGTTGAAGTAGCTGAAATTTTTTGGTATGGCTGCCCGCATTGTTACACCCTTGAGCCGACCATGGAAAAATACGTGGCAAACAAACCTGACAATGTTACCTTTTCGCGTGTTCCGGCTATGCTGGATGCCAGCTGGTCATTCCACGGCAAACTGTATTATGTCGGACAAATGCTGGATGCAGATGGCAGTAAAGGTATTCATACCAAAATTTTCGAAGCACTGCACAAACAACGCCGCCGTATTGCTAATGACGATCAGCTAAGACGCTTTTTTACAGGAAACGGCTTTAAGGCAGATGAGATTAATAACGCACTGAAATCAATGGAGCTTAAGGCTCAACTTGATTACGCGAAAGAAATCACCTTCAAGTCAAGCCTGGATTCCGTGCCGACCCTTATCGTTAACGGCAAGTATCTGACCAGCCCCAGCATGGTTTCCGGCAATGATAAGCTGCTTGAAGTGGTTAATTACCTCACCGGCCTGGAATCAAAATAATCAGCCACAACTTAATAACCGGACTAAATAATGCGCATTCTGAACCCACTGGATAAATTACTTGTTGAAATTGATCAGTCATTAAGAACGTCACACGCTGCACCGGCCACCACAGAGCGGGAATACCCTGCTCAGGCTATTCAGGAGACGGAACCACTGACCGATGAAGAGCGACAATTATCCGGTCGGTTAATGCGTATTAATCATGCCGGTGAAGTATCAGCACAGGGCCTGTACCGTGGACAGGCCCTGACTGCTAAACTTCCTGAAGTACGTGAGGAAATGGAACGGGCGGCTATGGAAGAAAGTGACCACCTGGACTGGTGCGAAAAGCGCCTTACCGCACTCGATACCCGTAAAAGCATCTTTAACCCACTCTGGTATTGGGGATCATTTTCCATTGGTGCTGCCGCTGGTTTAGTCGGTGACAAATGGAGTTTAGGTTTTGTCAAAGAAACCGAAGATCAGGTCGAACGCCATTTAAATGATCACATGACCCGCCTGCCTGCCAACGACTTGCCCAGCATGGTCGTCTTACAGAAAATGAAAGAAGATGAAATTCGTCATGGTGAAAATGCAGCTCAGGCGGGAGGCAAGAAATTACCTTTCCCTATTCGCAAGCTGATGATGCCGATGATTTCTAAAGTGATGACAGTGGCTTCTTACCGGCTGTAAATACTGTGTCAGAATTCAATTCGTTGCAGACAAACAATATTATCTGAAATTGTTAAAAAGTTACAAAACCACAGCCCCCTTGTCTCTCTAAGCAAATGTTGCTATAAATGACAACATGAGTGCAAAAAAACTTTATAAAGATCGCTTTGACTACGATGATGGTTTAATTCTGGAAATTGTAGTGTGGGAAGTTCCAACTCCTGTAATTGGTAGCGAGCATCAATACAAGTACAGGTTATTCTATGGCAACGCAGAACAGGGACGAGTGATTGGTTATGACAATGAACGCCCAAAAGGTGATCATCGCCATTATGGCAATCATGAAGAACCTTACACGCTCACAACTATCGAACAACTCATTGAAGACTTTATGGATGATGTAAAACAAATCAGGAGACAACCATGAGAGAACTAACCATCCGAATTCTGGATGAAGACGCAGCCATGCAAGCGATGAAACAGCGCTTTGTAAGTACCATGAAAAGTGGTGCATATACCGGCGAGTATCTCACCTTTGAGTCACCTACTGCTTTATTTCGTGCTATCACTCCCAAACGCTGGGAGCTAATCGGTGTTTTACAAAAGCTGGGCACAGTCAGCATGCGAGAACTGGCACGGCAGACACAACGAGACGTTCACCGGATTCATGATGACATCAAATCATTAAAAGAACTGGGTATTGTCGATCAGGATACTAAGGGCATCGCAGTACCGTTCGATAAAATCCACACGGATTTCACACTGAGTCGTAAAGCCGCCTGACAGAAGGCGCTACCCTCCATATTGATCCTCAACCTCAGCCATCATAACCCAACATCTGTACCGGAAGCCTCCGACCCCTACAGTAACGCACCTAAAAAATTTCACTCCAAGTGTAGAAGTCTTCGACTTCTACAGTAATATATACTAAACCAGATGAAAGACAGGCAACCATGATGACTGCCACTCATAAAACACGCGATATAGATAAAAAAGGATTACCGTGAACCCATCAAACATGCTATTAAC
>CACVAV010000338.1 GCA_902727945.1 uncultured Thiotrichaceae bacterium
ATTACTGACCTGGCGGACGAACCTGCACAGTTGGGTGATGCGATCCAGAATATGAACCTGAAATACGTGGTGATTACCTCAGTGGATCGTGATGATCTGCGTGATGGTGGCGCTGAACATTTTTCTAAGTGTGTGCGGGCTGCGCGTGATGCTAAGCCGGGTATTAAGGTGGAAGTGCTGGTACCCGATTTCCGGGGGCGCATGGATGTTGCGATTGATGAAATGTCTGTTGAACCGCCTGATGTGTTTAATCACAATATGGAAACTGTGCCGCGTTTATACAAGAAAGCCCGCCCTGGTGCTGATTATCAGTGGTCACTGGACTTGATTAAGCGTTTTGGTGAGCGTCATCCTACCGTGCCGACTAAATCCGGTTTGATGGTTGGGTTGGGTGAAGAGATTGAAGAAATTAAGGAAGTGATGCGTGATCTGCGTGCGCATGGCTGCCGGATGTTGACGGTTGGGCAATACCTTGCACCGTCTGATTCGCATCTGCCGGTTGAGCGTTATTACCCGCCTGAAGAGTTTGAGCAGTTGCGTGAATATGGTGAGGCGATTGGTTTTGATCATGTGGCCAGCGGGCCGTTGGTGAGATCGTCTTATCATGCTGATCGGCAGTCGATGGATCTGGTTTAGTTTTAACCACACAGCATCTCCTATTTTACCACACATTATCTCCTTGATAATTGCACATTATTCCTTTTGTACTTTAAACAAGAGGAATAACAAATGCGTACCTTCAGGAAAGAAGCAGCCATGATCGTTACTTTAGGTCTGGCTTTACAGGGTTGCATGGTGACAACTCCTGACCATACCTTTTGTTCTGGTCATAATAATTTGCAGACTTCCCCATCGTCAGCAGCAAGCCCGTTAGCGCGTTCAGCAATCATGCCATTGCCACCTCAGTTGCCAGCATCACCGGTGCCGCCTGTGATTCGTGAGAATCCTACTCCGGGAGCAATTCAACCGGGGGTATCGAACTTTCTGTTAAATAATGTGACTCAGTTATTATTGGTTTGTGCCGTGAGTGGCAATTGTCGATAAATGTGGCTGGAGTTTAACCACAATTGCGTCTAGGCTTATCCGGAATGCAGATAAATACCCGCCATACCAGAATAGTTTGGTGGGTGTTTGTCCGGTAGTGATTCATCAGTATGAAGTGGAGTTAAGGAATGGCTGATTATTTATGAAGAGTCTTCAGGAAGTACCAGAGCACAAGCATGGTGATCATTTTAATAACCCGCTGGATGAATACCAGGATGTTATTATTCTGTGGGCGTTGCGTATTCTGCTGGATCTCAAAGGCTATATGCGCATGGATATCGAGTATGGTTTGTATGGCCATGAGCGTGCGTTGTCGACGCTGGGTTTGGATAAGGTCATTAATAAAAGCAGTGATGGTGTCAGTAAAAAGAAATTCCGCAAAATTTTACGTCAACACAGCGCTGCTTATGAGGGCCGTGAAATAACCATTGACGGCCCGTTAAAAGCGAATATCGATAAGCTGGGTAAGGTCATTGATCTTGGTGAGGTGGAAAAGAAGCTGCTGGCTTTTGGCACTATTCTTCACTCGTCACAGGATCTGGATAATGTCTGCAATATTCTGGGTGATGTGTCATTTCATGTCTCTGTCACCAGCCTGTCTGTTATCCTTGGCATCCATCCCGCGCGTATTCGTCAGGCTTTGGCCAATGACGGCATTCTGAACCGGACGGGTTTGTTCCGGCTGAGCCGCGACATTACCTACACTCTGAATGCTCAGATTTCTATTCTGGAAGAAATCTCAGATGTGTTGCTGGATAATTCTGATCAGAACATCATGGAATCCCTGCGCCGTTTCTTTCGGCAAGGTAAGGGGGCATCATTGCAGCCCGTCGATTACCAGCATATGACCGATGACTATCAGTTGGTGAAAGACTATCTGGAGAAGAGTATCAGCACTCAAGCCAGAGGCGTCAATATTCTGGTTTATGGCACACCCGGTACCGGGAAAACAGAGATGATTCGTACCATTGCTGAGGACATTGGCCAGCATTTATATGAGGTCAACACCTCAGATGGTGACAATGACGCCATTATGTATCAGGGGCGGGTGGAATCTTATCAGCTGTGCCAGGAAGTACTGAAGCGTAAAAAAAATACGCTGATTATGTTTGACGAAATAGAAGATGTCTTTATCCGTGACGGCAATATGGAGCGTCTGGGGATTCGTACCAGTACCGATTCCCGGAAAGGCTGGTTTAACCAGTTGCTGGAAGGTAACGCTGTGCCGGCTGTCTGGGTATCCAATGTTATCAGCCATATCGATGAAGCCATTATCCGGCGTTTTGATATGGTGATTGAGTTAAAAACACCGCCGCGCGAAGTGCGCATGAACATTATTCGCAAGTACACTGAAGACTTAAATATCAGTGATGAGTGGATTAAAAAAGTGTCTCATAATGAGTATCTGGCTCCGGCGCTGATTTCCAGAAGTGTCAAGGTGATCAAAGCGTTGGGCTATGAGGATCAGGACAAGATTGAATCCACCTTGGAAAAGGTATTGGGTAATACGATGGGGGCGATGGGTTATGAAAAAGACTTGTCGAAGTCCAAGCGTTTTGTGACACCTATCAGTTATCGGCTGGACTCACTAAACCCTGACTTTGATCTGACCGCCCTGAAAAATGGCCTGGGTAAACACGCTAAGGGACGTTTTTGTTTCTATGGCCCGCCCGGCACCGGAAAGAGTGAGTTTGCCCGCCATATTGCGGATGCGCTGGATAAAGTACTGATTGCTAAACGTGCTTCCGATTTACTTGATCCTTATGTTGGTATGACGGAAAAGATGTTGCGCGGCATGTTTAAGCAGGCGCATGAAGAGAAGGCGGTTTTGCTGCTGGATGAAGCCGATAGCTTTTTACGTGACCGCAGCAATGCACACCAAAGCTGGGAAGTGTCACAAGTGAATGAGTTGCTGACACAAATGGAGGCTTTTGACGGAATTTTTATTTGCTCGACTAACCTGATGCACAATCTGGATAAGGCCTCCTTGCGGCGTTTTGACCTGAAAATCAAATTCGATTATATGCAGCAGGATCAGGCCTGGAAGTTGTTTCAACAGGTGATGCAGGATAAAGACGTGGTGATGGCAGA
>CACVAV010000339.1 GCA_902727945.1 uncultured Thiotrichaceae bacterium
CTTAAAACCCGTTCCAGTGCGCTGCCATCAATAAATAGCTGTTGCTCAGTATTAACATAACGAATGGTAATCTGGCGCTCATTCGCCAGATCGCTGAGTTGCTCGTATAGACCTGAAAACAAGCTCCCCAGATAAACAGGCTCCGGATAGGTTTCTACAATGCCTGCATCAAATTTTGAAATATCCAGCAAGTCATCTAATAAACCGGATAAATCAGCACTCGCAGCACCGATTTTTTTAACAATCGCCTTTTCCTCATCCACGGTGACCATAGATTCCAGCACAGAAGTAAATAAACGCATGGCCTGGAGAGGTTGCCGTAAATCGTGGCTGGCGACTGCCAGGAAACGGGTTTTTTCAGCACTCACCTTTTCCACCTGCAGTTTTTCAATGCGAAGGGCTTGTAGCAGCTGAGCATTTGCTTCGCGCTGCTCCAAAGTATTCATATAAAGCTTATGCATCGTCATGCCGAAGCTATAAACCGCCAGAGAAAAGATAGCCGCCGCCAGCGCCATCCAATGATAAACAGGCTCTTCCCTCAACAAAGCGGAAAAAATAGTAGGAACCATAACGGATGCTGTCGTCGCAATAATGGCTGCTTTATGTAAGGGCGTTGTCACGCTTACTGTCATCGTCACAGCGATGATCGTAGCATTCAACAACAGAGCATTCAGTACATCATTAATGTCGATAAATAGTATCCACATCGCACTCCAGCCCAAACCACACACTATACTGAGCGGAACCTCAATCCACCATTCCCAAATATTTTTTATTGCATCATAATTATTATGGTAACGGTAATATAACGCTCCCCATAAACAACACAAACCGCACTGAAAAACCAGCCAACCATTCAGATAAGATAGGTTTACATCACCAAAAATTAGTAAGGCAAAATAAATCATTAAAGTTGTACCAAAAACAACAGCCGCTACCTGTAAATAATTACCAATAGAAGAATGCATTTTTTCATAGAGCAGCACCTCCGGAGAAAGAGCAGCCTCTGACTGTTTCACTTTGATGTGGGGCATACTGGACGAAAATCTTCCTTTGTTGTTCAGATAGCAGAGCTTATTTGCCTCATAAAGCTAGTAGGCCGGGCACGATATCTGGGTTTTGATCTTATTAATATAATATAAATAAGGCACTTAGCCCACCCCTGTCGCCATGACTCAAAGCAACTTTGTTAGTTGCCGGGATAGTTACAAAAAACTGTCCAAGATCAATGCGGGCGTAAGGTTCTCTTTGGTATAATTCAGGTCAGTGGCTTCCTGAGGATTAAAGTAAAACGACAGAAATCACAGAAGTCCTGACCATTTCAATCAACTGTTTAAGCAAAGGAAGGAAAGAACATGGCTAACAAAAAAGCTGTTAAGAAAGAAATCAAAACGCGCCAAGAGAAAGTTGAGAAGCAACTCAAAAAGATCAAGAAGTTAAAGAAAGCGCTGTAAAGTAAAAAGTAAGGGGCATAGATCCTTGATTCATCAGGAATCTATGCCCCGCGAGGCCACCGATACCTCAACGCTTACGGTAATCCCACGGTGCCTGAGGCCGGGCTGCCTGCCACAATCCCTGTTTATTATTGCGCGCCTGTTTTTCAGCTGAAGCATAGCGCCTCTGATCACGCCAGCTTTGTTCATCAGCATACGCTTTGTAATGCCAGCCGCAGCCCTGCCGGATCAGTTCCAGCGCCATATCCTTATCATCGAGCATCACCTTGGCAATCACCCGTTTATAACGGTCTGTTTTATAAGCCTCAACATCCACTCGCTGATTCAGTACCATAGCCGCTAATTTATCTGTACAGGCCACACCGTAATTCTGCTTTTTTTCCGGCGCATCAATACCCTGCAAGCGGATCTTATAGCGGTTTTCATCACTCCCCAGAATAGTAATTGTATCCGCATCGGTCACTTTGACCACCTTACCTTGTGCTAATAAGGTGCCGTAGTCAGTAAGCTTTACGTCTTTGGGCAACTTGCTATAAGAACCGGGTTTCACCTCCAGGCAAGCACTCAGCATTAACGCACTGCAACACAGCACTAATAGACGCTGCATCAATTCACACTCACTTCAGCCGTGTCATCAGTCATCACAGCTTCCTGTTCGGGGTTTAGCACAGGTTTTAATACCGGCTCCAGTACCTGCCAGACATTATCCAATACCTTGGGCTGCGCTTCAGCAGTCGGGTGCAAACCGTCGTCCTGCATCAACGCATAATCCAGCGCCACACCATCCAACAGGAAAGGTAACAACGGCAACTCATGTTTCTCCGATAAATCACTGAACACCTTGTCAAATTTATCGGTATAAACTATGCCATAATTAGGCGGGATTTTTATCCCCAGCAAGACAGGTTTTACATTAGCTTCAAGCGATAATTCTATTATTTTATTGAGGTTTTCTTCCATCTTCTTCGTAGACAGGCCGCGCAAGCCGTCATTGGCCCCTAATTCCAGCAATAAGTAATCCGGCTCATGTAATTCCAATGCATCCGGAAAGCGGGTCAGGCCACCCACAGTCGTTTCCCCGCTGATGCTGCCATTAACGATGTCATGGGTATCTTTAAGCCGCTCCTGTAACAGGCTCACCCAGCCTTTCTCCACCGGAATACCATAAGCGGCGCTCAGGCTGTCCCCCCAGACCAGAATCACCGGTTTCTCCGGCTGCACCACAGATGTATCCGCAAAGACCACGGTATTGATTGGCAATAGTGTACTAATGAACAAGAAAACGTATAGTGCGAAAAAACGTTGCATGAGATAGTCCGATAATATGAAAAATACAGTCATTATGACCCGCGCATTGCGCAAAAGTATCCCGACTCAAAGTGATGAAAATACAAACACAGCTGAGCTACTTATTTTGCAGGATATTAATCTGATCGTACAGGCCGGCGAGTCTGTTGCGATTACCGGTACTTCCGGTTCAGGTAAGAGCACATTATTAGGCTTACTGGCCGGACTGGATAGTGCCACCAGTGGAACACTGGAATTATTCGGTGAGGACATGACCGCACAGGATGAAGACCAACGCGCCAAAGCCCGCCTGGGCAGAGTGGGTTTTGTATTTCAGTCCTTCCATTTACTGGAAAACCTGACCGCGCTGGAAAATGTCATGTTACCGCTGGAA
>CACVAV010000340.1 GCA_902727945.1 uncultured Thiotrichaceae bacterium
GCCATACCCAAACCGCCCCGAACAAACCCCAGACACGAATAAGCAAAATCAGATAGTCGTTTCGCGATACCCGCCGCATTAATCAGGTCACCCGTCATAATAAAGAGGGGTAAAGCAAGTAAGCCAAAGAAACTCAGACCCTCAAACAAAGTCACACCTAAATTCGCCAAGGTAACGTCTATAACGAGGCTAACACCGGCAACCCAAAAACCGATGACTAAAAATATCGGCACACCGATAATAAATAAAAAAGTCACTGCCAGGGAGATCAGCGCAATTAATGTTCCATCTGCCATTTCCTATCTCCTGCTATTCATTTAAAAGGCCTTGTAAAACAAACGGTTTACCCGATTTATACAATTTGAGGTCTTCAAGAAAATTCTGAATCACACGCACAATAATTAATGTCCATGCCAGCGGTGTTGCGAGATAGAACCACCATTCTTTAACATCATTAGTACCACCGACAATCGCAAAGTTATCGTATGAGTTATAAACCTGCTGCCACGTATAAAAAATAACAATGATTGCAAATACAATCCACAACACAGCATCAAAGGCTAGTGCAGCAAACTGTAATTTATAGGGGAGTCGGGCGCGTATTTCAGTCAGCGCGAGGTGGGTACGTTTTTTGATATTATATGAACAACCAAACCACGTCAGCCATAAGAATAAGAGAATGGGTACTGTTGTACTCCATGGTGCCTGTACATTGAAGAAGAATCTACGAATCACTTCGACAAAAATAATGCCCGCCATCGCAGCATAAGAAATAATGATGACCACCTTCTCAGCGTTCTCATCTAACCACTTTAAAATAAACCGTAGTATTTCCAAACGAATGTCCCCCAATGAATGAGTATTTTTCAGGTTGTATCACTACTACAACCTGAAAAGTCAGAAGCACCCCAGAAGACAGGTGCCCCCGACTATTATCCTGAAAAATCAGGAGCTGCTTTTAGCTTCTCCACCAACGGTTTGGTTTTACATTGACAGCGTCTGTATCTTTAGGAATTTCACGCGCAATATCATAAATCTCTTTATAAGTATCATGCCCGCCAGACCACTTATTCAAACGTTCACGCCACTCTGCCCAAGGCTCGGGGTTATATTCAGGAGAACACATTTTTTCAGCTTTCAACAACTCTTCATCTGATAAGGTAATCATGCGCGTGTTATTTTTAGCAAAAATAGTATCCGGGTGTTGCGGGGTCGTCGCACCAGAAATACTGAACAAACCCGCTTCATTCATACCCTGTGTGTATATTTGCGAGGTATACGCCGACTCCATGACATCATCCTGCAAGTCAGAACCTAAACTATCAAATACAGGTAAGGTCATACCGGTAAACTCTGTGCCACAGAAGAACTGAAGATCAACTGACTGTGAAACCACCGGAGCCATACCGGCGTATGCCACCGCACTCGCCCATGTTTCAGCACCGTCAACCAGGCCCGTTTTCAATGCATCTAAGGTTTCAGACCAGGCAACAGGCACCGGATTCAAATCCATCAATTGCATAGCAATCCGGCCTAGCTGCGTACCCGTTACACGGTTTTTAGTCCCCGCTAACTGCTCGATACTGGTGATGTCCGGCTTATCATCGTATTTCATACCCAGCTGAATACCACGTAGCTCACAATGCGAGAACAAGAACTGTAGCTTATGCCTGTCTCTCAGCGGTTGGCGTAGTAACTTTTCACTGCCTTTGCTGTATAAGAAGTGGTATTGCGCCGCCCTGGACGGGAACATATAAGCATAATCCAGAACATTCAGATAAGGTGCGCCACCCGCAGAGTTTTGTGTTGAAGCTGACACGATATCAACGATGCCCTGCTGACTCTTCTTCACGCAGTTTGTTTGGCCACAAATCGCATTATTACCAATAAACTCGACTCTGATCGCACCGTTAGTACGCTCTTCCAGGTCACGGGCAAAAAACAGCTGCCCGGATTTCTGAATATCCAATGCGGCTTCATTAAAACCGGCTGCACCAAACTTCAATTTAAACTTTGGCTCTACCGCATAACGTTTCTTATCGGTTTCTTCAGCGGCGTGAGCTAACTGACTCAGCGATGCGGTAGCTGCAACACCACCCGCCGCGATTAATGCAGAAGTCATTCCATAACGGCCTGCAACTTTCATAAAGTCGCGACGTGACACTCCGATCCCATTACTATTGTTACTCATAATATCCAACCTCCATTTCCCAACCTCCATTGGTATTCACGAATTTTGTAGTGGTAACCGGCAGGTCACACTACTTGATAAAGCCATAACGAATGACTTTAACAATTGTCACCTTGCTTCAATGCAAGCGCTTACACTGAACATAAGCTAGCATAAGTGGCCTGCAAACACGATGGTTTTCACACCATGCAGCAATATTACCAATAGACCACAAGCATTCATGAAAATCAAATTTTATTAAAAATGAAACTTAAAGTCTCAAAAACCAAAACAATTGCACAGTTTTTTATAACAGAGCATAATCGTCACCGCTATTCAGGCAACAGGAGTGAGGCTGAAATGAATAATTCTCAAGCAGAACATTACGACTACATTGTGATTGGCGCAGGATCTTCCGGGTGCGTCATGGCTAACCGCCTCTCTGCCAACCCTGATAATCGTGTATTGCTCCTGGAAGCCGGTGGCCCGGACATTAACCCCTGGATACATGTGCCGGTAGGCTATTTCAAAACCATGCACAACCCCGCTACCGACTGGTGTTACATGACCGAACCGGACAAGGGTATCAACGGGCGTAGACTACAGTGGCCGCGTGGCAAAGTACTGGGCGGCTCCAGCTCACTGAATGGTTTACTCTATGTGCGCGGACAAGCTGAAGACTATGATCGCTGGGAAGCATTAGGTAATAAAGGTTGGTCATTCAAAGATGTACTGCCCTACTTCAAGAAATCTGAAGATCAGGAGGACGGCGCCAGTGAATACCACGGTGTTGGCGGCCCGCTAAAGGTATCCAACTTACGCTTACGTCGCCCGATTGCTGATTTTTTCATTAAAGCGGCGGAACAAATTGGCATCCCACGCAACCCTGACTACAACGGTGCCGCACAAGAAGGTGTCAGTTATTTCCAGCAAACCGCTCATAATGGCTTCCGCTGGAGTACTGC
>CACVAV010000341.1 GCA_902727945.1 uncultured Thiotrichaceae bacterium
TTGAAGACGTTACATGGTATTTTTTATATTTATATACCTGACTTATTTTGTCAGGTATAACGATTTGTGGTTTTTCAATCTTAAGGAGTGTGTTCATGTCGAAAGAAGGTAGGCCCGGCAATCCGGGAAATTGGCATAGCCTGAAGCAGGAGGAGTTGCTGAGTGCATTGGATAGCAGTCCTCAGGGTTTGAGTGCCGCCGAAGCGGGACAGCGCTTGCGGGCGCATGGTCTTAACCGTCTGGAAGCGGTACAGGGCAAAACGTTGCTTCAACGCCTTCTGGGACAACTGAATAATCGTTTTATCTATATTTTATTAATCGCTGCGGTACTCACGGGCGTTTTGCAGCTCTGGCTGGATACCGGGCTGATACTTACAGCCGTTGTAGTTAGCGTGCTGGCAGGTTTATTTCAGGAAGGACGTGCGCAGAAAGCACTGGAAGCCATGCACAGTCTGCTCTCGCCCAGCGCCCGCGTATTACGGGGTGATAAACAGGATTCCATTGATGCCGAACAGCTGGTTCCCGGTGATGTCGTACTGCTGGAACAGGGGGATCGGGTACCCGCCGATTTGCGGTTGCTGTCCACGAATGGTTTGCAAATAGATGAGGCGGTACTGATCGGACACACCTCTCCCATATTGAAAGGTTCATCCGCGCTGGATGAAGACACGCCGATGGTTGACCGCACCAATATTGCTTACGCCAGTACGGTCGTGCTGGATGGTCAGGCCCGGGGACTGGTAGTGGCCACCGGTGCTGAGACTGAACTGGGTAGCATTAATACCTTTCTGGAAGCCAGTGATTCTTATGCCACCCCATTGACAACTCAGCTGAAATGGCTGATCAATGGCGTGGCATTGGTACTGCTGTCAGCAGCCGCACTTATTCTCGGTTTCGGTTTTCTGACACCGGGCATGGACGGTCATACACCGGGTGAGCTGCTACAAGCCGTCGCCAGTCTGGCGGTTGCTGCCGTGCCGGAAGGTTTACCGGCTTTGTTCGCTCTGGTACTGGGGATCAGTATGCAGCGTCTGGCCAGGCATCAGGTCATGGTGCGTAAGTTAGCTGCCATAGAAACGCTCGGCTCAGTCAGCACCGTCTGCACGGACAAAAGCAATACACTGACCCGGCATGAGCCGACAGTTAATAAGGTGCTGACCGGACGCGGTGGTACCGCATTCCACGGCGTGGGTTACACACCTGAGGGTGAACTGGTTCGTGAGAATTTTGATGACAGTGATGACCGGACAGATTTGCAGATACTCGCCCGGGCGGCTGTTCTGGCCAGTGATGCACAGCTGACTGAGCAGGATGGCGAATGGGAAGTCCAGGGTGACCCAATGGAGGCCGCCTTGCTGACTATGGCGCATAAGTGTGGTATCAAACCGCGTCGGGAGCGTGAGGCAGATACCCGGCAGGCTGCCATTCCCTTTAACCGGACTTACCGTTATATGGCTGTTCTGAGCAAAGCGGCAAGTGGCGAACATCACTTATATGTAAAAGGTGCACCTGAAGCTCTGTTATCGCGTTGTACACATGTACTTACCGATCAGGGCCCTGAGCCACTGGATAAGATTGAGTGGGAAGAAAAAGTCCATAAACTGGCTGACCAGGGCATGCAGACACTGGTGATTGCCACTAAATCCGTTGAAAATGCGACCACTACACTGGAGCATGAAGACGTTGGTTACGGCCTTACCCTGCTGGGGGTGGTCGGGATGAGCGATCCGCCGCGCGAAGAATCGGCCAAGGCAGTAGCTTTGTGTCAGCAGGCGGGTATCCGTGTGAAAATGATTACCGGTGATCATGTGCTCACTGCCTGTGCTTTAGCTAAAAAGGTAGGCATTGGTGATGGTGAGACATTTCTTACCGGTACCACAATTGATGAGATGGACGATGCCACGCTGACTAATGCAGTACGAGAGGTGGATGTCTTTGCCCGTACCAGCCCCGAACAAAAGCTGCGTCTGGTGAAAACCTTGCAGGCCGGAGGTGAGCGGGTGGCGATGCTTGGCGGGGGTATTAATGATGCGCCTGCACTCAAGCAGGCAGATGTCGGCGTGGCGATGGGCGTACGCGGTACGGAAACTGCCCGTCAGTCCTCGGATATTGTCCTGACCAACGATCATTTTCCGGCATTGGCGGAGGCGATCCGCGAAGGCCGGTTGCTTTATCAGAACTTTTACAAGATCGTCCAGTTTATGATTCCGGGCAGTAGTGCTCAGGCGCTGGTGGTAATTGCGGCGGTATTGTTCGGTATGGCTCTGCCACTGACTCCTGCACAGGTACTGTGGGTGAATCTGGTCGCGGCGGGCATGCTGGGTCTGACCCTGGCGTTTGAAAAAGCAGAACCGAATATTATGCGGGGTTCCGGCCTTAACCCTTCGCCATCATTATTTAGTGGTTTCCTGTTATGGCGGCTGATTCTGGTGTCCGTTATCCTGCTGATCAGTGTGCTGTCGATTTTTGTATGGGAATTACACCGGGGCGAGCCGCTGGAAGTTGCCCGTACTGCAGCGATAAATACGCTGGTCTTCGCTCATATCTTCTATCTGCTCAGCGTCCGGCACTCCTCTGATCCGGGCTGGAAACCAGCGAATTTATTTAATAATCGCTGGTTGTGGTTCTCCATCGGTGGGGTATCACTTCTACAGCTGCTGTTTACCTATTGGGGGCCATTCAACGCCCTGTTCGGTACCGGTGCGATTGACCCGCTGGCCTGGACTTGGATTCTGGTCGCCGGCTCGCTGGTTTTCATTGTGGTTGAGTTTGAAAAAGGCATGCAGCGTAATGCCAAAGGCTGGGTCAAATCATTGGTCGGCCGGAGTATGCGGCATTTCGACCCACGTTTCTGGAAAGAAAAAGGTCTGCGTTGGACGGTACAGTTCTTTGCTGTAGTATTTCTGGCTATTCAGGTGCTGCTGCTGGTTGTGTGGAGTCGTGAACCGGATGCCTTTGATATTGAGGCTAATGCCCGCGAAATGGTGCAGGCGGAAGCGGGTGAAGCGCTGCGTCCCGGTGTGATCACCACCGCCACGCTGGTGGAAATTTCCAGTGCCTTGCTGGACAAGCCTGGCGGGTTTACCAGTAATGATGTGTCTATGCCCAGTATGGCCTTTGAGCACATGCTGGTGG
>CACVAV010000342.1 GCA_902727945.1 uncultured Thiotrichaceae bacterium
GCGCGCTTAATGTCAGCACCTTTAAACAGTGAGCCTGAAGGGTGAGTGGTGACTTCTATATCACCACCGGTTCCCGTGGTAATACATTTGGCAAATTCAGCACCGACGGCTGAATGAAAGTTGCTGCCGGAGTATGCCATTGGCATATCCCACTTTTCAGCGGCTTGTGCATGGGTTGCACCAAAACTAACGGTGGCCAGTGCTACGGCTAATGCGATTTTCTTCATGTTGCTGCTCCAGTGATAGAATGACCAGGGCTAATGCCCGGTCGGTAAATCTTTTCTTTAAGTTTTTTCTTTTTCATTGTTTACCAAACCGATCGGGTCGGTAAGGTGTTAAATCAATATCAGGCTTCTGTGCGGATATTAACTGTGCCAGTAATTGGCCGGTTCTCGGGCCACCGGTCAGGCCGACATGGTGATGCCCGAAGCCGACATATAAATTCTGTAGCTGATTGATCTTACCAATCAGGGGGATAGAGTCAACCGGTGCCGGTCGGTGCCCGAGCCAGGTGCTTTCATCCTGCCATGAAATACCGGGGAGCGTCTCCCTGATTTTCTTGCGTAATAAATCGTGAGCCACCTTTGAGGGTTCTGCTTCCAGCCCGCCAAACTCAACAATCCCGGCTAAGCGCAAACGATCACCCATTGGTGTCATCACGAACTTGCCACTGGTGACCATCACTGGCGAGCGAGGCATGATAGATGGATTAATTAATTCAAGGTGATAACCGCGTTCGGTTTCCATCGGTACATTAATGCCGAGTTTTTTAGTGAGTCCGGCTGACCAGATACCGGTGGTGACAGCGACAGCATCCGCCGTAATAGTCTGTTGATCACTGGTTTTAACGCCACTAATCCGGTCATTCTCCCGGATAAAGTCGTCTACTTCACCGGTAATCAGTTCCACACCCAGACTCACCGCATATTCGGTCAGTGCCTTGATGTAATTACCGGGTTTAGGAATGCGTCCGTGATTATTCATACGCACCAGTAACTGGCCATTACCGATTAAGGCAGGATCATAAGCCTTTACTGCTGTCCCTTCGATAACCTCCCAGCTAAAGCCGTGTTGCTCGCGTAATTTCCAGGCGAAGGCATCGGCTTTAAAGTGAGCCGGGCTATCATATAAAAACAAATAATCATCAGGGCGGACAAAGGCTGCTGCCGGACTATCTGCGGCCAGTGCCTGATGATCATGCAGGCTATTGCCCACAATGGGCATGAGTGCGGCGGCGATGCGTTCTACATCTGCCACATTGCAGTGAGACAGGTATTTATGTAACCAGGGTAGCAGTGTTAACAGGTATGACCATTTCAGGAATAACGGCTGATCCGCGCTGAATAACATCCCGGGCGCTTTGCGTAGTAAGCCCGGCACAGTCACGGGTACCACAGAACAGGCGGCCAGAATACCGGCATTGCCATAACTGGCGGCTTGTGTGGTTATCTGACGGTCAATAAGGGTGACTTTACAGCCGAAACGATTCAGCCAGATGGCGGTGGAAATACCGACAATACCTGCGCCGATGACAATGATATGCTTGCTCAACAGTCTTCCTCCTGTCCAGTGTGTCTGAGTGGTTATAGCGTATCATGCTCCGATAGGAAAGACGGTAATATGTTAGCTGAATAACAGGAGCAGGTGCTATGAAATATGCTGATCCGGATAACCCACATGTTGTTGGTGGTGGTAAAAATGTCTATGGTGCGGCTTTGGGTATCCTGATGCTAGAGACACACTTTCCACGCATTCCCGGTGATGTCGGGCATGCGGCGAGTTGGCCGTTTCCGGTACACTATAAAATAGTAAGTGGTGCTTCTGCGGAGAAAGTGGTTTGTCATCAGGCAGAAGGTATGTTGGATAAATTCATCACTGCCGGTCAGGAATTGGTGACGATGGGTGTGGACGGTATTGCGACGACCTGCGGCTTTATGTCTTTGTTTCAGGCAGAAATGGCAGCGGCCCTGAATGTACCTGTAGCCAGCTCATCATTGATGCAGGTACCAATGGTTCAGGCCACCTTAACGCCTGGCAAGCGGGTGGGAATTTTAACTATTTCAGCCACGACCCTGACGCAGGAACACCTCAGTGCAGTGAATGTGCCTGTGGATACGCCTGTTATGGGTACAGAGCAAGGTCAGGAGTTCACCCGTGCAATACTGGGTGATGAGCCTTATCTGGATGTTGCACAATCTTCAGCTGACATTCTGCAAGCCGGGCGGGCTTTTTGTGATAAGCATCCTGAGTTGGGCGCGATAGTGCTGGAGTGCACTAATATGGTGCCTTATGCCGCGCAATTGCAGCGGGCGCTGGGCATACCGGTTTACAGTATTTATTCCTTTTTAAGCTGGTTTCAGGCTGGTTTAGCACCGCGATCTTTCGCGCCTGATTCATTCTGATATGCAGATTTTCGCGGTGATACTGGGCCTGATCAGTGCATTGATCTGGGGAGCGCATTCTTCGGTATCTATGTTGGCCATTAATCAGGGTTGGACGAGTCTTGATTTGACCGCAACGCGGGTCGCGGGTGGTTTGCTGGTTGCTTTGCCCTGGTTTGCGTGGCGCTATCAGCAATCAGCTACTATACCCTGGAAGCGTGCCCTGGCACTGACTTGTTTTGCGGGAGTACCGTTTAGTCTGATTAATATTGCGGGTTTGCAATTTGCACCGATTACGCATGGCGGTGCCATTTCTTTGGGGTTGGCACCGGTGCTGACCGGTTTACTGAGTAAACCATTATTGGGTGTTTCGATTAGCCGTGATCATTGGTTAGCGTTGGGTTTAATTGTGCCGGGAGTCGCGGCGATATGGTTGGGGACTTCAATTTCCTGGGCTTATGCGCTGGGGGATTTATGTTTTCTGATCGGGGCGACGTTGTGGGCGTTGTATGCGATTTACCTGCGTAAGTGGGGGATTAAACCGGCTGAGGCGGCGTTTTATATCACACTGGGGTCTGCGCCGTATTTAGTGTGGTATGTATTGGCGGCGGACTGGCCGGATAGCACGCCGGATATGCTGGGCTTGCAGTTGTTGTATCAGGGGCTGATTGTCGGGGTGCTGGCTATTTTCTTTTATGGCAAGACGGTGAGTATTCTGGGGCCGCAACTGGGAACGTTGTTTAGTGCTTTGCC